>JADFZZ010000006.1 GCA_015232315.1 SAR324 cluster bacterium
AAAATGATGAATCATTTTTTTTGGGAGGACTATGGAAAGGTGGAACATGATTTATAAAATAAAAGCGCTTCATGATGATGGAAACGGACTATCGATCCATCAGATCGCGGAGCAGTTGAAACTGTCTGATTATGGCATCAGCCACTTTCCCAAACTGGCAACCGAAAATTATTATTTCATCGACCGCACAGTTTTTCTGGAACAACTGGAAAGTCTGCCGGAATCCTATCTGGTGTTCCTGCGTCCGCGGCGTTTCGGCAAAAGTCTGAGGAGCGTTCTGGCATGGAAACCCGGTTTCTTGCCATCGGGGCCACCATGCGCAAAATGGCCTATGACAACCAGCCCAGTGATTTTTTTGCGCTCATTGAAGCTGAACTTCAGGGACTTTCCAACCGGGATTTATCAAGTTTGACGAGAAATACGTGCAGTTGCTGTTTGTGACCTTTGCCCGTCTGAGCGACCTGTATTTTGTGCTGAGCCAGCGGGAAGTGAGCCAGACCTACCCGGACATCCTGCTGACGCACCGACCACCGTTTTTTCCACCGTCCCAGTTCATGTTCGAGTTCAAGTATCTCAAGCAGGCTGATGAACGTCAACTGGAGGAAAAACGCAGGGAAGCCGTCGAACAATTGAAGCGCTACCGCCAAAACGCAGAACTCCGCAACATCGCCCAACTGAAAAGCTACGCTGTGGTCTTCGTCGGCTCCCGACTCGCTGTGCTGGAGGAAGTGACGGACTGAGAGGAATTTTTCAGCGTTTTCAGGGCAGACAGAGTTTTTGATAAAAAACGTAAGAGAGAACTTTATAGGTGAGTTTGGCCACAGCAAAATCGGCATAAGACAATCCGGGCATCGGCGAAAGTTCCATGATATCAGCGCCCACAACGTTATGTCCCAAACAGATCTCCTTCAGTAACATCATCGTTTCATGCCATAGCAATCCTCCCGGCTCCGGTGTGCCTGTCGCTGGCACCACCGACGGATCCAGACCATCGACATCAATGGTTAGATAAACCGGTTCCTGAATACCACGCAGATGCGTGATCAATTGATCCCACAGACCTGAGGATTTGATGGCCGAAGATTTCCACAATTTGACATCCGGTCCAGTCTTGAGGAAATCATGTTCTTCCTCCGAGCAGTTGCGTATCCCGATTTGTGTGACAGGGATACCCATTTCAACCACTCGCCGCATCACACAGGCATGTGAATATTTACTTTTTTGATAAGTATTTCTCAGATCCGCATGAGCATCAATCTGCACCACTCTTAAATCAGGGTATTTCTCTTTATGAGCCTGAATGACAGGCGCACTGACAGAATGTTCCCCTCCCAGACTCAGTACAAAATCATCCGATTGCAGCAGATTTTTTGCGGTTTCATAGACTTTCTTCATCATGTATTTAGGGCCGCGCGAATCTGTCTCAATGTCTTCTTCAACCCGGAAACGAACATCCTTTGAAACATCCCATTCCAGTTCATCATCAAAAAACTCAAGTTGAGGACTAGCATTAAGAATGGCCGCAGGCGCAAACCGGGCCCCCGGATTATAACTGGTTGTGGAATCATAAGGAATCGGCAAAATTCTGACGGTGCCCCGTGCTTCAGAAAGATTCTGATTGTTGACACCAAAACAACGTAAAGACGACATAACTATAACTCATTTAGATTTTATGAAGAACTTCGTTATGGAACAAATGTTCCGCACGATGCACAATAGAGGATAACCAGGAATTCCCGAAAGCCACACTTTCATGAGATAAATTCTGAATCAACCGCGTGTAGCGATTGCCATGTTCAAGACTTAAATTTTCCAATTCATTGGTCAGTGTGTTGGGTACATTCCAGACGTGATCCTGATAATCCAGCAGTTTATTTTTGAGTTTGGGCCAGTGTTTCATAATATTTTTCTGTTCTTCGATCGAATTTTTAGGAGGTAACACCTGCTGACTCAAAATTTGGACAGAATCTTCCAGTGAATTGACAAAATGCTCAATTTGTTTGATTCGCTCTTCAATATTACGTTGAATCACGGCCTGTCCAGCTTGATAGGAGCCACGTTGTTCCTCGTTATTCCGGGCAATAAACATGCGGATTTTATCATACCAGTGAAACATGGCATCCAGTTGTCCCACATAATTAATCTGGGAATTCATAATGTGTTTGGCTCGGGTAAAAATTTTTGGATTATAATCCATTTTACCGGTGGGCAAGCCCCGTCCGAGATTCAAGCCATTTTCCAGTTTTCCGGCAACTCTGATACCCGCGGCTGTGAAGGCGCCAAAAGGACAGCTCAAGGGCCCAAGCAAGCTGTTATTCCCGCCGATAAAAATGCGTTCTTCTCTTAAAAAAATTCCATTTGGAACATCACCCAGCAAAGACGCTGTGGCCTTGTCGCCTCTCAACGTGAAATTAAAATGAATCGTTCCACTGCCAATTTCGGTAAACTCCCCCAAATTCAATCCTGTTCCACCCGCAACAAGAGCATCACAAAAATTAATATTGCTTCCCATTGTGACCCAGGGAAACAGAATCGTCATTTTTGTATCTGTATGCTGAGCCGAGGAGGCATCTTCTTCATAGAGAGACCCCTTGCGAACCCTGAATCCCATGCCAGTTGTCAAATCACTCAAAAATTCTTCCCTGCCCAAAAAAACGGCATCTTCCGCCACGCCACTCCCAAGAATGGAATTAGGCCCAACCCAGGTATTTTTAAGAGTGACAGGTCCAAGTTCACCAATCACACTATTTGAACCGACCACACTGTTGTTCAATGTCGCAGGACCATTCAATCCGATTCGGGCATTGGGAAATAATCTGGTTTGACTCCCTGAAAGGCGGGTGAATGGATATAAAATCACTCCGGAACTGATGCGTTCCAGTTGAACATCCTGTTGAATCGCAACCTGTTCCGGTACAGGAATCACGACTCCACGCGATTGAAGTTCCTGAATGACTTTCACAGGATAATACCCTGAAGCATTGTTGGATGGTTTCATAAGATCATTGTCCCTGAAAGTTTGAAATAATTTTATGCCGATAATATGAATGGCGTGGTGTTTGGCAAAAACTGAGTGAATTTAGTGGCTGAGAAATTCCAGATCCTGACGGGACATTCCCAGAAAATATAACAATGCGTCAAGGTTTGGCTGAGATAAACTTCCTGTGGCCCGTTCCTGTAAAAAACGTTTTGCGTTAAACGCAATTCCCAAACCAGCGCAAGCCAGCATTTCCAGGTCATTTGCACCATCGCCGACCGCGATAATCTGCTCGGTAGCAATATTCTCCGATTGCGCAATTTCCTTGAGCACAGAGGCTTTCCGGCGGGCATCCACAATGTCATTGTCCAGTTCACCAGTCAACACACCATCCCTGATTTGCAGGGTGTTGGCAAATCCATAATCCAGTTTGAATTTTTGACGGATGTGATCAATGAACAGTGAAAAACCGCCACTGACAATGGCAATTTTATATCCCAGTTTTTTCAGAATCCGCACCAGACGTTCAACACCCGGAGTGTATGGAATGTCTGGAATCAGTTGTTCAATGCGTTCCACCGACAGTCCTTTGAGCATTGCGACACGTTGACGTAGAGACTGCTCAAAATCGAGTTCGCCATTCATGGCTCGATGGGTGATGTCTTCAACCTCCCGAACTTTTCCTACCAACTTGCTGAGTTCATTGATCACCTCGCATTGAATAAAGGTCATGTCCGCGTCAAACACGATCAGACGTTTATTTTTACGAAGCAGGGTATCCGGTTGAATCGCCAGATCCAGGTGATATTGTGTTTTGAAATCCAGAAGTCCACCAATAAAATTTTGACGATCAATCGGTTGATCCGAGGTGATTTTGACATCAAACACATGCAGATTTTGATAATCCAGTGGGCAGATACCCGTAACTTTGAGCCGTTTGTCATTCAGATAATGAAACAATTGCGACAAGGCCTCCGAAGAAAAACTTCGGCTGAGCATGGTGAGAATATAGCGATTGGACGGATCTTCCGCAGTCAACAAGGTGATGTCCCGGTTGAAAAACAGATTGAGTCCAAAGTGATCGGCAATTTTCTGAATTTCAGATTCAAGATGTTCAAACGAGCCGTTGGAACCTTGATCAATCAGAATATGAAGATTCAAACTGTGATAAAGATCCTGATGATACATCTCAAGAATTCGGACAGGAAACCGCGATAACAGTTCTGTCATTGTTTCAAGAATATGTGGGTGGTTTTTCCCCTGAAGAGAAATCAGCATGATTCAATCTCCGGAATCCTTAATGTTTGACTGTGAGTAGCAACATATTCACACATGGCGTTTACCATCCCGTCAAAATCCTGAATTTGGGGTTGAACAGTGACAGGCAGATCAAATTTTTTAACTGCGGTGGCTGTTGTTTCGCCAATACAGGCAATCAATGGCGGATTTTTTTGCATCTGCAACAAAATATCCGGAGGTAACATTCCCATCAAATTTTTTACAGCAGAAGGGCTGGCAAACGACAACCAATCGAACTTTTCATTCTTGAGCCGATCCAACAATGGCGCAAAATCAGTATCGGGCATAAGTGTCTGGTAAACCGTGGTTTCTATCACTGTTGCGCCCCACTGTCGCAATGCTTGTAAAACCAGATCCCGCCCTTCCCTGGCTTTGGGCAACCAGACTTTTTTATGTTGCATGTCATGATCCTTGAGATTTTCAATCAGCCCTTCCCCCTGGTAATGATCAGGAACAACATCGGCTGTCAATCCATAAGGTTGAAGAGCCCTGGCTGTTGCCAAACCCACACACGCGATCTTCATATTGCCAAAAAAACGGGAATCTCTTCCAAGATGCCGCAATCGACCCAGGCAACAATGAACCGCATTGGCGCTCGAAAAAATAACCCAGTCTACCAGCTCACCGGATTCAACCAGCTTATCAAACGCATCCCACGAGTCAGGCTCTTGAATCGCAATCATGGGATAGCATTTTACACTGGCACCCGCCTGTTTCAATTTTTCAGAAAGAGAGTTTTCTCCAGATTCCTGTCGTGTCGTCAGGACACATTGTCCAAACAAAGGTTTATTTTCAAACCAGGCCAAAGATTGTCTCAATTCACAGACTTCGCCAATGATCACCAGAGCGGGCAGGAGTTCAGTGGCACATTGAATCCGGCTGACAATGTTTTCCAGAGTGCCTTCAATGGTTTGTTGAGTCGGCCATGTTCCCTGCTGAATCATCGCCACCGGAGTCGCCTGTGATTTGCCATGATGGAGCAATTCTTTCACAATGGTTTCCAGCATCATGTTTCCCATCATGACCACAATCGTCCCCATCCGACTCACTGCGGCCCAGTCCACTTTATTGAACGTATCCTGATGTTCAACCCCTGTCAGCAATGCTACATTGGATGAATAATGACGGTGAGTCAGAGGAATTCCGGCGTATGCTGGAGCCGCAATAGCCGATGTAATTCCCGGCACCACTTCAAACGAAATTCCCGCCTTTGCGATTTCCTGCAGTTCCTCGCCTCCCCGGCCAAAAACAAAGGGATCTCCGCCTTTGAGGCGCACCACGCATTTTCCTTCCTTTGCCTTGGCAACAAGCAACTGATTCAACTGATCCTGGGGAATGGTATGATTTTTCTGGTGCTTTCCCGCATGAATCATTTCTACATGGGCAGGAATTTTTTCCAGAATGGACTCATGAACCAACGCATCATAAATCACAACATCACATTGCTGAAGAAGATTCTGAGCTTTCAATGTGAGCAATTCAGGATCACCGGGACCCGCACCCACTAAATACACTTTACTTCTCGGTTCAGCCATATTACTAACTGCAGAAGCTCATTCTTTCTTCTAAAGAGAGGGGAATCATGGATCAAAAATTTCGGGGGATCCACCTTGATTTGATGAATGACAAACGGGTCCGCCATCATCATGATATGAGCCTGTATCAAGGCCACCAAGCGATGGCCAACATAAATAAAACAGGAAGAACCACAAGTCTTTTTATGGTTTGCGAAAACGGGCAACATGGGTGAAAAATTTCAACGGGAATTTAAACGGGCGATCGGTGTCGCGCCTATAATTTGTGGTGGTATCAGAGGACGATTGGTAGATATAAGTCGAGGTGGTTTGGCTTTCACAGTTCCGCCGGAATCAAAAGACCATTTTGAGAAAGACGCCATCTATGATTTGATGATCAAAACCCCTCAGACCGAAGCCGTGAACCGAACGGAACTCCATATCAATGCCCAGATCCGTAGTATCAGTTATATTGAAAACCAGAAACGCTGTAACATTGGCGCACAATTTGTGGAAATTTCGGACACACAAAAAGAACAGATCAGCCAGGTCATTCTATTTTTTGCCACCAATTTTGGTGAACTTCAAAACCTGCATCAACTGCTGGATTCTATCGGTGAATCCCGCACACTGAACGTGAAGGAGCTCCAAAAAGTATATCAGGTTTCTCTTGATAATTATGAGAATCTCCCGGTGGAAGTTCAAAAGAAAATACATGAATTTGCCATGTTTCTTATCAACAAGATGCGCATCTCGCTGTCATCCGCTAATTAATCACTCTCTTCAATATTTCAAAACCGGACCATGGAATCAGTTTTAAATGTAAAACAATTGTATAAGGGCTTCAAAAGCCATGATCTACCACGGCTGGATGTGATTAAAGAGCTGAACCTCGAAGTGTTTTCAGGAGATACGATTGCCATTGTCGGTCAATCAGGGAGCGGGAAATCAACGTTGTTGGCACTGCTGGCCGCGCTGGACCAACCGGATTCCGGACAAATCCTGGTCAAAGGGCAGGATATTGCGCAAATGAATGAAGACCAACTGGCACGATTTCGAGCCAGACATATTGGAATTGTTTTTCAGCAATTTCATCTGCTCTCACACCTCTCCGCACTTGAAAATGTGAGTTTACCCATGGAACTGGCCCGACATAAAAACGCGGAAAAAAAGGCAGTTGACGCCTTAGGCAGGGTCGGTCTGATCCACAGAACCAGTCACTTTTCACATCAATTAAGCGGGGGAGAATGTCAGCGAGTTGCTATCGCCAGAGCCATTGTAAGCAACCCGGCCATCCTGCTGGCAGATGAACCCACGGGGAATCTGGATGTCAAAACTGGAGAATATATTTCTGATATGCTGTTTGATCTGGTTCATGACATTGGCATGACCATGATTCTGGTGACTCACAATGAGGCACTGGCCAGCCGTTGTTCCCGACAGTTCTTACTCAACAATGGCAGACTTGAGCAAGTGGCACCCAAGCCCTTATGATTTTTTTTCAGGTGGTTTGGAATCATCTTCTTTTTTCCTGGTTTCATCCCGTTTTTTCCCTTCCATACCTCTAACCTGATTTCTCAATTCAGCGAGTTCCTTGACCATGGCTTCTGTTTTTCTGGGAGCTCCGTGCTCCTTACTGATTTCGATGAAGTATTCCAGCATATTGATTTTCTCATTGCCTTTTTCGATGGCTTTCAGATTTGCCTTGGACAAGGCAACCAGTCCTTCCTGCAAACATTCCATTGCGGGTTTGGCCTTGTCGCCAAGCATGTGATTGCGAGCCTTGCATAAATAAGCTTTGTGACGATGGGGAAACCGCTCGTTGTTGCCAGCCTGGGTATAATAATGATTGGCAATACTCAAAAAACTGGCGATGGTTTTATTCAGTGGCAAAGGCCCCGTGCCGACCAACGGCTGGAGTTGCAAACTCCTGTTATCCAGATTGAACCGAAAAATGAAAGATCGTAATTTGCCCATATCCTTCACTTGCTCTTTTTCTTTCTGTCCCGAGGCAACTTTGGAATAAAAATCTACAATCTGTTGAAAAATAAGTGCCTTTCTGAACTGAATTTCTCCAGCTTTGAGCACATACATCGACCGGCTTTTCAACTGCATGATGCTTTCAAATTCAACCAACTGATAAAAGGCCTCATAATATCGCCGTCCCTGCATGCATAAATTAATCATGCGGTTTCGGGATTCAAGATCGTTCAAATCTTTTTTCTGATTGGTCATCACGGTCATTTCCTTGAGTATCTCTTTCTCAATCATATAACCGGAAGATGTTCCACCTGTAATCTTGAAAACCGCTACAATCAAGGACTGGGCAGAAAGATTCACTCGCTTGGCAGAATGCTGAACCGCCATCGAAAGCGTATCAAGCGTTTGATACAGCAAATAGCGTTGGTAACCCTGATCCGTTTTTTCTTTGGACGCACCCTCCAGTAATTTTCTGGCCAGAACTTCGAGATAATGTTCAGGATCCTTGTCCATACGTTTATAATAGAGCTGACATTCTTTAAGAGGCAGATCCAGTTCCTTCACAGAAGTTTTATTTTCAATCAGGGACGCGATCTGTGAAATGGGCACTTTGGGTTTTTTCCCAAATAATGATTTGAGTTTTTTCTGCTCCAGTTCCAGCATTTGTCCGGTGATCGGTTTTGAATTGGCATCAAACGGAAAATCGACACACTGGGGTCCGCCGCCGCCCTTGGGTTTGAGACCAGGTCCCGGTTTTCCTACAGGAGCTTTGCCCGGTGCAGTAGGAGCTTTGCCCGGTGCAGCAGGAGCTTTGGATGCGGCAGGAGGTGGTTGTGCTGGCATGAGGCATATCCTTCAATTGTGACTGGTGTTGGTTGAAAATGAGCGTTGTTTATCTATACAGAATCTATCCTGTTTTCTCAATAGGTATGGTAATTTATGTGGAATCCCTCTCCCTTGAAACCAGGAGACAAAGTAGGAATCATTGCTCCGTCGAGCCATCAGCCTGCCGGTAAAGACACCTATATTCAACAAGCAGTAACGACATTGCAATCGTGGGGACTTGAAGTTATTACACAAGCATCACAAGCCAGAGATTTTTATCTGGCCGACAAGGATAGCGAGCGAGCACGGCAATTTCAAGAAATCTATACTAATAATGACATTAAGGCCATTTTTACAACACGAGGCGGATATGGTGCGGCTCGTCTGATTCCCTATCTGGAAAAAATGTCTCTGGAACCCCACGCCAGGATACTGGCAGGATGCAGTGACATCACAACCCTGCTTCTTTACCTGCATAAACGTTGTGACATGGTTGTGTTTCACGGTCCATGTGTCGCGACTGATCAGTTTTTAACTGAAAAAAACGCCCCGCTGACAAGGGATTCTCTTTATCAATGGCTGTTTAATCCTGATCACACACCAACGCATCAGGTCCAAACCATTAATCCGGGTCAAGCTTCAGGAAAGTTGACTGGAGGTTGTTTGTCCATTGTAGTCACATCGCTTGGAACACCCTATGAAATTCAAACAGACAACAAGATTCTGTTTCTCGAAGATGTGAACGAACCTGCTTATCGGATTGACCGCATGCTGACACATTTGAAAAACGCTGGAAAATTTGATAAGGTTTCCGGCCTGGTTTTTGGAGTCATGGATCAATGTGGTCCTGACAAAGATATTTTACGGGAAATACTGCTCAATCTGTTCCGTGATGGGCCATTTCCAGTGGCCTTCGGCTTGCCTTCAGGACATGGCCCCTTTGGAGTCACTTTGCCCCTGGGACACCCTGTTGAACTCAACACCCACAGTGGGTACCTGCGCTTCCTGAGAGCCTTATGATCGACAACTTGTCTCAATGGTTATTACAGCATCCACGCGAAGGTGTGGTTTTATTATTATGCCTGATTTTACTATTGAGTGTATTGACATTGAGGCAATTGTGGCTGATTTTTTCATATCGTAGCAGCCAGAAGAAAGTTCGTAAAAAAATTACCGAACATCTTTCAAAACCCCAATAATACAAACAGGAGTGATTTGATGCATGTGAGCGAACATATTCTCGAACAATGTCTGGCACACGGGATGGAATCCTATCCTGAAGAAGCCTGCGGTTTCATCAGCGGACCACGGGAACAGGATGGACTGACAGACGTTCACCGAATGGCAAACCTCATGAATGAATATCACGCTCGTGATCCGCAGATGTTTACCAGAACCAACCGTAATGCCTATATGATTGATCCGCTGGCACAAACCAGACTTGAACGACATTTGAAAAAACAAGGACAACAGATCAAAGTCATTTACCACACACATCCAGATGTCGGTGCGTATTTTTCTGAAAAAGACCAGGCCGATGCCCTTTGGAACGGTGAGCCCCGATATCCCGGAGTTTATTACCTGGTTTGTGGAATCACACAGGGAAAACCCGATGGAGTGATTCTCGCATGGTTCAATACAGACACCCGTTCTTTTGATATCATCACACTTTGAACATACCACTATGAAACTGGCTGAACTTTTATCTCAACTTGATGCACAACAGGATTCTTCATTTTTTCGGCAAGTTGATCCTGTTGGTGGAAAATATACTGTGACTGCCGTTCTACCAACGGTTGAAGATATTCTGGACTGGCAGGAAGGGCGGTGCAGTTTTAATTATGGATATTACCGGTTTATTGACCATCCACTGATCCATACATTGCAAGAAGAGCTTGCACGCTATTATCACATAAAAAACTGTATGGCTTACACCACCCATCAATGCGCATTGATGGAACTGCTGGATTATTTGTTGCTGGCAAAACCGCGAATGACAATCAAAGTGATTCATGAACAGGCCAATGATCCTTTGCTGAACAGACTTGAACAACTCCAGACCAACATCGTCCAGGTGCTTCCTGCGGATATCAATAAACTACAGCCCTTATCTGCCGGAAAAGATGAAATTATACTGTTGGCCGTGCCTTCCCCTGATTCATTGATTGAGCAGGAATCATCATTTTTTGAGTTGGTCAGACAACAACGAATTCCTGTGATTGTCTCCACTTCTGAATTGCCGGAAACCACATGGGATACCGCCACAATCACCTATCGGGTGTGTGAACTGGATTCTGAAAAAAGAATCCAGGGTGGAGTGATTTTAAGCAATGCAGACCGTCCGCTGGCGGCTTTGAGAGAATTACGAAAGCAAAAAGGACCCGTTCTCTCCAGCAGAAATCTGGATGCTCTAAAACAGAATATATCCACACCGCCATCCAGAGAATCACAAATTCTGGGTCGGCTATGCGACATGGAACATGCCCGCTATGGATTTCTGTTTCCATCGGGAATGAATGCCATTGCCACGCTCTTCTCAATATTACGCACCGAAACAAAAAATCAGATGGTATGCATCGGTCATCTTTATACCGATACCTATTCTCTGCTGACATATGGGAAATTAAGGTCTGGAAGGCCCGACAATATTTTTCTCAACACTCACGAGTTGGATCAACTGCCCGGTATTTTGCATGAAAATACTGCGGCCATCATCACTGAAACCATTACCAATCCGCTGAATGATGTACCGGACCTGAGAAAAATTTCAGAAATCGCACGGCAACACAATATTCCTGTTCTGGTGGATAATACCTTTGCTACTCCGTTCAATTGCAATCCATTGGATTTTGGAGTCACCGCGGTGATTCACAGCACCACTAAATATCTGAGTGGCGCCAATGATCATGCCGGAGGTGCCGTCCTGGTCAATGATGAAACGCTCGCCCGCAAAATTGAAACCTTTCAGCAGGCATGGGTCAATCGAATGTCAGAATTTGAAACTTCTGTCCTGTGGGACCATATGCAGGATTTTGAACAAAGAATGGTGCGGTTCAACCACAATGCACTGCAGGTAGCCCAATTTCTGGAACAACATCCTGCGGTTCAACAGGTTTTTTATAATCAAAACCCATCCCATGATGATTACGCTGTTGCCAAATCCCTGTTGAGGGGCGGAGGAGCGGTGGTGAGTTTTACGCTGAAAAATGATTCGCTTCAGGGACTGACACAATTTTACAATGCGTCTCTTCAACCAATTATCAAGGCACCCAGTCTGGGATCAAACACCACACTGGTTTGCCCCTACACCCTACTGGCTCATTATCATGAATCTGATGACACATTGACAGAACTTGGATTATCCCGTTATCTGATCCGGATTGCAGTGGGATGTGAGGATGATCTTTCCAAAATCATAGATGCTTTGAATCAGGCACTGTCATAAACAATAGTTATATCAGTTTTTAAAAAGTTAAAAAAAGATGGCAAAATAATATTACTATTGTTTTCATTTCAGCACTTTAACAACATGACTGAGTTTCTTCCCCGCCGCACAGAGTATCATGTCGGGGCCGAAACCCAAACCTACCAATTATTGGTTCTGGCTAAGCCGGGTTAGGTTTGGTTAAAACGAAACACAATCACCGAAACATCATCATCTGACGGATTCCCCTCTGCAAACTGTTCCACCGTCTGAAGCAGTTTATCCAGGAGCAACTCCAATTCCAGAGTCTGATTCTCTTTCATAAACTGAAGCAGACGCGCCTCTCCAAATAATTCAGACCCATTGTTCCGTTCAGTGATTCCATCCGTATAAAGGATTCCCACGTCCCCTGAATGAAGGGTATATGTGGATTCATGACAATTGAAAAAAGGAGTTGGAAATGGCCCCAGCATCAGACTTCTGGAGGATATAAGGACAGGTTCCTCTCCGTTGGCAGGCAGGATCATCACGGAAGGATGTCCGGCATTGACAATGGTCAGCAAACCATCATTCTGGAGGTTCAGCAAAACGGCAGACATAAAGCGATCCTCCGGCAAATGGGCGTGGAGTTGGTCATTGACAAAGGTCATGACTTCCTGGGGAGAAGCATCGGCTTTTTGCCCAATCAGAATATCTGCCATGATGGTGGTCAGCGCAGCCGCCACCCCATGTCCGGTACTGTCGCCAAGAAAAAGGTTGAACCCCCCGGAAGAGTCTGCATACAGTTTGTAAATATCTCCTGAAACATGGGAATGTGGAAGATACCGCACTGCCACATTCAGAAATCCAGGAAGTTTATATCCTGTGAATAACTGGGACTGCACCACGGCCGCAGTCTTTAAATCCTGGGTCATCTCGGTATTTATCTGTGCCAGTTCCTGATTGGCTTGAGTGAGCGTCTCCGTTTTTTCCTGTAATTGTTGGGTACGATCCTGAACTTTCTCTTCCAGATTGGCATACAGTTGAGCATTTTCGATAGAGATGGAAGCTTGGGTCGCCAACATGTTCAGAACTTCCAGACGCTCAGAAGTAAAGGCACCCGTCAGCAAATTATTTTCCATGTACACCACGCCGGTGAGTTGTCCATGCTGGAGAATGAGTTCACAGAGAACGGATTTCAGGGAATGCTGTTTCACATAAGAATCTTGGGAAAACCTTGATTCCGCAAGAGCATGGTCTAACAGAACGGTTTGAGAGTTTCTCAGAGCGTGACGGATGATCGAACAGGGAATCAGGGAAGTTGCCTGTTCAGAGTCCAGAGGAATATCCTGAAACACCTGAACCTGCTTTCCTGTGTTGTCTGCCATCGCCTGGATGGCCCACTGTTTTCCTTTCAGGAGCAGAACTCCTTTTTGAGCGCCGGCATTTTCCATCATCAGCCAAACCAGTTTTCCCAATAGATTTTCCAGATGGATTTCTCCTGAAATGGCCTGAGCTGATTTCATCAGACTTCCAAAATCCAGATCGGTCGGAATGGTGTTTATGGACGTGGAATGGATTGTAAGATGTCCTGGATAGCTCCGGGTTGTGCTTGAACTACGGTTCAGGACTGAGAGTTCTTCATAGTTTTCTTCCAACTGATGGACTTTGGCATTCGCTTCCAGGATTTGATACAAATGATGAGCCTGTTTTAAATACGTAGTGGCGATCAGGAATTTGCCCCGTTTTTTGAAATATTTGCCTGCATATTCGTAGGCTATGGCTTCATCGAGGGGAAATTCATGGGTTTGCGCTCCCTGGATGGCTTTTTCGTAAAAAAGTTCTGCATCCTCAAAATGACTTGCCAGACGGCAACGTTCGGCTTCGATCAGATCCCATTTATGCTGATAGGTCATGGGATTATGTTTTGCCCATAGTTTGATCATTTTTTGTCGTTGGACTGCCTGTTTTTTCAGACGGGCCGCCGCCTGTGGTTTCAATTCCGAAAGCTGCAGGGAATTCATGGCATCCAGAAAAGATAACATCCCAAAGTAAGCCAGCCCCTTCATGGCATCCTTATTGGGGATTTGCTGCACGCATTCCCAACCCTGTTCATACTCCTCAAACAGGAACGCCAGGTGCAGTTTGGTGGTTAACACGTATGTGACTCCATTATGATCATTCGCTGCACGCAGTTCTTCCAGGAGTTCCTGTTCCTGATCCAGTAGCAGGGGGGATTTTCGAATTTCATACAGATTTTTCAGTGTTGCCTGACTGATGAGTGCATACAGATAGGAGGTACGATGATTGAGAACTCGGGTTTGTTCTACCAGGATTCTGGTTTCCTCCTGAGCCTGACGGATATTTTTTCCATGGAGTATAAAATATTGGGCTACAACGCAGTTACAATAGGCGGCATATTCGACATCACCCGATTCCAATCCTGCCTTGTATCCCATCAGGAGGGGTTCCCTGGAATCCCAGAGATTGTGAAACCAAGGGGACACAAAATGAGTATTCAAAAATAGCGCTTTGCTTTGCATTTGACGCAAATTGTATTTCTGGAGGAGTCCCATAGCCAGCCGAGAAACGGATTGCCCTGTTTTCATATCCAGAAGCACTCCGCAATGAACAATGCTATAGGTTAACAGGCAGATGATCGACTCTGGGGCAATGCCATAACGCAGGGTCAGTTGAATCCCTATCAGTGAAAGATTCAGAAAAAGATTCTGTTCACTCATATAGGCAACCCCGGTCAGCGCTGACAGTATTTTCATTGCACCCAACATTTGGGTATCACTCATGAGAGGCGCTTCTTTTAAAGACTCCATTGTGTGCCAACGCATCAGAAATTTTGTTTTAAGCAGAGAGATTACAATATCGATGGAGGTTGGATGAGGAGAAAGCGGAATACCCACCAGTTTTAAGGCTTCACAACCCGTTACTAACGCCTGCTCATTGTCTTGACGTGCGGTGAGTACTCCAATTTTGATTTCATAAAATTCCAGTTTTCTGGTCAGTTGAATCCGATGTTGAAACACAGCCTCTATCAAGGAATCCACCAAAGAATACTTTCCTCCCAAATAAGCCGCACTGACCGCCGCCTGATACAAATCTACGGTCAGCTCATGAAACCGTTCCCATGAATCGGCAGGCAACAGGGTGATGGCACGTTGAACATAATTCAAGGAGGGTTCAAAGGCTGAATTCTGAAGAGCTTTCTGTCCAGCCTTCAGATTGAGATGGATGAGTTCCAGATAATCCTCTTTGCTTTTCAGAAGGGTTTGTCCCTGATTCAGGTGATAAACGCATTCAAACAAGGATTCGTCCTGATGCGGAAGGGAGTCCTGCTGGATCAAACGGCCTGCTTTCAGATGCAAGGCCGGAAGTTCCCCCGAATCGAGGAGAGAAAACGCGGCCTGTTGGAGTCGGTCATGGGCAAACCGATAGCCAACCCGGCTATGGTCTGTTTCTTCTCCAATCTGCAGATATTCTGAATTGACCGGCAGGAGAATCCGAATTTTCAGGAGTTCCAGAAGGCTTTTACTCAATTCTAACGGATTGAGTCCACAGAGTCCTGCCAGTCGTTTGAGGGAAAACCGGGTTCCCAACAAGGCGGCGAGCGCCAGAATTTTCTGTTCCTCTGGACTCCGCTTTTTCAATTGGGTGAGGATCAGTTCCACGACATTTCCAGACATCTGCTGCTGGATCACCGCGTTCATGTTCCATTGCCAGATTCCTGTGCCGGCTTTCTGATGAAGGATTTTTTCCTGATGCAGAAATTCCAGAAAGCGAATCAGGAAGAAGGGATTTCCGTCTGTTCGTTTCAGACACTCTTCAGCAAGGGCTGTGACCTCCACCTGGGAAACATGGAGGGTGTCACACAACAGGTTTGCGACATCCTGACGCCCCAGGTGGCCCACGGAAATCAGGCAAGCGTCGAAAGGGTGGGCGTCTAGCTTGGCAAACCATTCGGTGAGGGGATGAGCCGCATCCACCTCATTATCCCGATACGAAATCAGGAGCAATAATCCCTGAATTCGCTCATTGAACAATAGTATTTTTAGAAGCTCCAGGGAAGACAGATCGACCCATTGCAAGTCATCCAGAAACAACACCAGGGGATGCTCTGGTGTTGCCAGAACCTGGACAAAATTCTGAAATACCAGGGAAAACCGATTTTGTTGTTCCAGGAGTCCCAGTTCAGGGAGTGGAGGTTGTTTCCCAATGATCTTTTCCAGTTCAGGAAAAACATCGACCATCACCTGTCCATTGGGTGACAAGGCTTCCTGAAACCGTTTTTTCCAAACAGCAGTGGTTTGTGAACCTTCATCCAGAATGCCCTGCAGAAATTTCTGGAACGCCTGGATCAATCCGGAATAAGGCACATTGCGCTGGTACTGATCAAATTTGCCTTCCAGAAAAAAACCTCGCCGTTCCAATACCGGTTTATGGATTTCATGAACCAGAGAGGTTTTTCCAATTCCAGAATATCCAGCAATCCGTACCAACCTCCGGGAAGTGACCGACTCTCCAAACTGTTGCAGCAGGGTCTGGATTTCAGCTTCCCGTCCATAGAGTTTTTCAGGAATCATAAACTGTCTGGAAAAATCTTGTTCTCCCAAGGGAAAGGGCTCGATCCTTCCCTGCTGGCGAAGCAGATCCTGACACCGTCTCAAATCAGCCTCCAACCCCTGGGCAGACTGATAACGATCTTCTGCCATCTTGGACAGCAATTTCAGAATAAGGTGAGACAGAGTCAGATCGATTCCTTCCACTCGTTCATGAGGAGAAACCGGGGCTTTGGCAATGTGGGCATGAACCAGTTCAAGAGGATCCTCACTGACAAAGGGTAAATCTCCGGTAAGCATTTCATACAGTAGGACTCCCAGCGAGTACAAATCCGTTCGGTAGTCCAGACTCCGGTTCATCCGTCCCGTTTGTTCAGGAGACAGATACGATAAGGTTCCCTCCAAAATATTGAATTGGGTGAGAGTCACCGTCTCCTGAGACAGTTCTGTGGAAATTCCGAAATCAATCAGTTTGAGCACCCCTGTTTGAGGATTCCAGACAAAGTTGGAAGGGTTGATATCCTTGTGGATGATTTTTCGCTGATGAATCACACCCAGGATCTGAGCCATCTGAATTCCCAGTTCCAGGCATTGCATCAGATCCAGTTTTTTCTGTTTCATCCAGTATTGCAGGGATTCTCCGCCAAAGTCTTCCAGAATCAGGAACCATGTGTTGTGGAATCCTTCAAATCCGTAAACCTGGATAATAGAGGCATCCTGAATGGAATGGGTGATGTGATACTCTCTCTGAAATTGTGCTGCCTTCTGGGGTGAAGGATAATCTTCATGAAGGAGTTTCAGAATGACCTGTTGACGCGTTTTGGAATGAACGCCCCGATAAATCAGTGAGTTGGTGCTTTCGTATATTTTTTCTGAAATTTCATAGTTTAACAAGGTTTGCATAAGAGATCACCTTTTCAGAGAGCAGAGGGCTTGGAAAGAGTTCCACATCACAATTTTGAAATTTATCGATGATATTGAAACCATTGATAAAAATTAATTCAGATAATTCGAAAGCTGGTCTGAAAGAATCATGAGTGAGGCGGCCCCGGCACTGCTGTTGACCATGTATTCCCTCAACTGATCCTTTTGCGACATATAATGTGGAGGGGTTTCCAATGCGGGCGAGGGATGAATCGGGTTGATGCCACGTTGAGACAATTCGTTTTCAACACTGCGGAGTCGTTTGAAAATTGTCCGCTGGATCACTTGAAACACCAGGATTTTACTGGACAGATCCATCCTTGAATCCTGAACATTGGAAAAAACTGAAAAATCTATTCCCACCAGCAACGTTTCAGGTTCATCAAAATTTGCCACAATAAATGCGGTTCGGGGCAATCCCATGATGGCTGTCAATTCACCAACAATATCTCCCGGTTTCAGATGATTGATGGGAATCCGGTCATCTTTTTCAATATACGCAAAGCATCCTCCCTTCAACACGACATACATCCACGAACTGATATCGCCCTTGTTGATCACATACTCTCCCGGTTTCACCCGGAATAAACGGCAGTTGGACAACAGACTCTTTTGCTTTTCATCAGAAAGAGCGCCGAATAAGGCATCCAGGAAGGGAGCCTTCCGCAAAATGCCTGTAATTTTTTTTATTTCGTACTGATCCAGAAGCCCTGTAATTTGCATAACTTTTCCAAGATGGAAATTTTATTCACAACAACTGTTACGAGAATTGATTCATGAATTTCGCCTTGCGCCACGACAAAACCGCGCCAGATTTTCCCGACCCGGAAACCCTTCAGGCTTTGTTAAAAACACATGGCTATTCGTTGCCACAATTTGAAAGGCTTCAAGCATTTCTGCACACAACACAGCATGAATTCTTTGCCCGCAAAACAATTGGTTCGATACATTCTCAATTGACACAATTTCGCAAGGATGCCAAATGGAAACGTGTCCGCAGAACATTTAATAAAATCTGGTCTTCTGCCATAACCCAGGAAGAATTGGGATTTTTGAAGATTGATGAACCTGAAGGCGACTGTGTTTTCATCAACCGACTCCTGATGGATCATGCCATGAAAGCCTCTCCCGCCTTGTTTGACGCACTGGTTATTCCCGAGTTAAGAAACGCTCGCAACCGTTCACAGGCGCCTTCACTGCCATCAAGGTCCCCGCACCAGACTGACGCTGTAATTTTTACCGCCAATCCGTTCAGTGTCTTTGATTTACTGAACGAGGTCATTGCCTATCAGAAAAAATTGCTCCATCCTTCCCGTTGGCTCTATCTGGAAGCGTTCATTGACCGCTGGTTTTACAAGCTCAATCAATACATCCTTGTGTTTTCTCCCGTACCTGATGCGCATCTTAGCCTGCTCCTGAGTCAACGAAATCCCCAAGGTCTTGATTCAATCAGGGATTTTATCAAAACCCAAACTGAAAAACAACGCAACAGGCATCAGTTACGGAACCTCCCCGAAGGCAGAAATAACCTGAGAACTTTTTATATACTGCTCATGCGTTCGGTTCTTTATCATTTAACCATGGGTGACCTGCCAAACAAGGAAATTTTTGAAATCATGTCGCTCCTGAATGAACTGCATATCTTCAGTCTACAGGATTATTCAAAAGACGGCATGAGAAGTATTTATGAAAAACACCACCTTTTGCCCAAATTATTTCGTTCCGTCAAGACGAAGGAAGAACAACTGAAATTAAAGCGATGGATCTCTCAAAAGTTTGAATTCTTCTGGAAAACCTGTTCACAACTGGACCTGCCGATATATCGGGGTTTATTTCTCATGACCTTTGCCGATGAAGATCAGGACTGGTTTTTAAGCCAGTGTCATTTTCACGGAAAACTCATCGAACTGGCAGAACTTTATGAAGTCATCAATTCGCATATATACAATCCGGAAAGCCCCTTTTATCCTATTCTTCAAACAGGCGCGCTCGGCAGTCGACTGCTCAATAATCTACTGAAATTTTCTCAAAAACAGGGCTTGACCCAACCCACGCTGATACGGAATCAAGCTGAACAGCTTAAACTCCAATCTGTCTTTGACGCAAAAATTGCCGACCTTACCAATCTTGAAGACTATGAAACAAACTCGGATGAACGATTCAAACACAGACAACTCAACTGGAAACAAAAATCCATTCATGACATTCCACGCTATAATCGTGTCCGGAAATGGGAACATGTGCCCAAACAACCTTTTTCAGTCCCTGATTCAAAGAATTTGCTGGAATCCTTTCTGCCCTATCTGCGTCTGGAAGGAGACAACCTGAAAGAACGGTTCCCCCTGTATCACTGTGTAGAAATTGCCCGTATCGCCTTTTGCTACATGGTACCTGATCTGGCCCGTCGCTTCAGGTTTCATTTTCTGAGTGCCGCCGATTTGCTCATCATGAGAATTGTTGGCTCAGAACAGGAAGGCGCTGATCAGTTTTTTGATTTTGTGTTGAAGAGCGGTCAGCTTCAACTGGAAGAATCCGCGGATTTGCTCAAACACCTTTATCCTGTGTTGGAATTGAATATGGGCGAGGCGCTCACACAAAATATTCCGTTTGTACGAACGCATGTATACACCCACCGTTCAGGAAGGTTGCATGGTCACAATGTGGGAATTGGTATCAAACGAATCAATGAAGCGATGGATACTGGAGTATCCTATCTTTCGGCTGGGAAAATGTTTTTAAGAATGGCGGAAGAATTGTTTTGGCGGCTTTCTTCGGTGCTTGAACCCAAATTCATTCAGGATGACATCGACATTCCATCCATTAAATTTGAAGCCCTGTTAGCAGAACACCCACTGAAAAAAATCCTGATTGATAATCCTGATCAAAATCTGGACAAAAAATTTCCTGTGCTGATGCGCTGGTTGAAAGGACTTCCTCCCGATGAACAGATCCTCTGGCTCAATGAGTTAAAAAATGAGGTATTGCGACTGCAACGCATGTTTTTTGCGCCGCAATACCCGAATCCATTTTTACTGCATGGTGAATGAAACAACGTCCATTGGTCACGCCGCACGATTTACGACATTATTACCAAAAACTTCTTGTTCAACAATCAGTTCTTTTTCACCAAGTGTTGTCTCTGAGTCCAGAAATTGTGTGTGAACATGCCCTTTCCGTGTTAAAAAACAATAAGAGTTGAACAGTTCATTGAACATATTTGTCACCGTGCTATTCGGAAGAGCCAACTCAAAGCCAATTTTATTCGACAGATGCAATACCTTCCTTGCCACGGAACCACCAAATTCAAACACATCAATTCCCAGTTCCGCCAAATCTTCTTCCATATAAAAAACAAAGGGAATGACAGGCAACAGGAGATTCAACCGCTGAATTTTTCCGCTGAACTTGTTTTTTTGTTTATCACTGAGCGGAAAGACATCAAAATAATTGGCTGGTAATCCTGTGTGACGGGCTTCGTCCAGATGAAAAAACCTTAATATCTCAAGTCCCGGAAAGGTGCTGAACATTCCAAAAATTCCCAGTGCAATGGATTCAATCAACACGTTCATTCCAAAAAATTTATCCAGTCCCTGTGCTTTGTGCACTCTTTCCAGCATGAGATATTCCCAGGATGAAAGCTTCGGAATTTCAACATCAAACGCCTGCACCAATTCGCGTAGCACCACAAAGTGTTTGGCTTCTTCCAGCACTTGCATGGTCAGGGCGGCCCTAGCACCGGTGCTCTGAACTTCCTGCAAAAGTTCCGCAGAAACCAGCCAAGCATAGGCTTCTCCGTGACCAATCGCTGATAAAATTTTGACAATGGCCTCTTTCTCTCTCGTAGTATATTCCCGATTGAGTTTGTCTTTAAATTCCTGACTGTTCATCTGTTGCCTGGCAATTTTTTCTTTTTTGGTCATAGATTGATCTGCCATCTCCATCAACATTTTTTCTTCACGGGAGGCATCCTTGAAGGACAACCATGGCGCATGCTGTTCCGCTTTCCAAAGTAATTTTAGACTTTTGTCATAATGTTTCTTGCGTAAATAGTCCCCATCACCTCCGACAAATTCGTATTTGATATCATCATAATTCGCTTTTCTTCCTGTTAAACCGATGCGGGACTTCAACAGATCCAGGTTTCTGACACCATCATTGAATATGGCATCAAGCTGCCGATGAAATTTACTGACACTTGGATTGATCATCACCTTTTCAAAAACCATAACGCCTCCTAATGAATGATTTCGGAACAGCAACCCCGGAGGGTCACATAAATAATTTCCCCCTTTTGACTGGAGGTTTTGCCTGTTCAACCACAGGATACAATTTTAGTGTTGTATACAATGCGTATACCATATATACAAACCGTATACAGCAAGGTCAACATTTTTATCAGGGGCACATGCTTTTAAAAGACAAACCATTCAAAATAGAATCCCTACTGGGTTTCCTTAGCAGTTGGCGCGTGGATATTACGCCGTTCATTGACATCTCCGTCAAAAATAAAATTTTGTGGGGAGCCGCAAGGGTTTTCAGTGAAAAAGGACTGAATAAAACAACGGTAGAAGATATTTTAAGTGCCGCTAATGTATCCCGACGAACTTTTTACCAATCCTTTCATAATAAGGAAGATGTCCTGTCTGACATTTTCAACATTTCCGCCGAGTTGATTGTTGTGATGATCAAAACAGTGACTGACTCACACAACAGTATTTTCCATAAACTGGAGGCTGGAATTAATATTTTTATTGATTTTCTGATCGTGGTTGGCCCTTTGGGTAATTTGCTGCTGAGCGAATCCATGCGCCCGGAATCGCCGTTAAGTCACCAAAGAGTCGTGCTGTATTCCAAAATTATCGAAATCATTGATAATGAAACATGGGAATCTCAAGGTTTTCACCTGGACCCTATGGTGTATCAGGTTTTGATCTTTGCAGTCGTTGGAACCGCGATTCATCTTTATCAGGAGACAGATATTCAGGAAGCTGATATTGACAGAGCAAAAATGGCACTGATTGCCATCATGGCCAGGGCGTCAGCCATGCCAGGTGAAGAATTGCCGCCCTGGCCTGTCAAATCCATTTCATAACGCGGAGATTATCATATGACAGACACAAAACTACGAAGGGTTCCTTGCCCACAATGCAGGAAAACAACACCATGGCAGGACAATCCCTTTCGACCTTTTTGCTCAGATCGCTGTAAAACCATTGATCTCGCCGCATGGGGTTCCGAAAAATACAGGGTTCCCGCAGCGTTGGACCCTTCATTGGATGAACTGGATTTTAACCTGGATGAGCCTTCTCAATGACAATGGATTCCGCCACCAGAATCAAAATTCTGCCTGAGCTCATCATCAACCAGATTGCCGCCGGGGAAGTTGTGGAACGCCCGGCATCCGTGGTGAAGGAACTGATTGATAATGCGCTTGACGCTCAGGCGGATCAAATCATGGTGACTGTTAAAAATGGCGGGAAAGATTATATTTCCATAGTGGATAATGGGATTGGCATGAATGAGGCTGATGCCCGGCTTTCCGTAGAACGGCATGCCACCAGCAAAATATATACGGAAAGTGATCTTGCCAAGATTCAGACCATGGGGTTTCGGGGAGAAGCTCTTGCCGCGATTTCTTCGGTTTCGCATTTTGAACTCATCACTTGCGAAGATGAACAGCAGGGTGGGATCAGGATGATGATCAAGGGCGGATATATGGAGCATATCGGTAAAACCGGATTTGCCAGAGGAACCAAAATCACGGTTCAGAATTTGTTTTATAACACACCTGCCCGTCTAAAATTTTTAAAAGCCACCACCACCGAATATCAACACATCCAGCAGATTCTGCTCAATGTTGCTCTGGCCCGGCCTTCCATCCAGTTTCGTCTCACACACAATCAGCAATTGCAGATGAACACCAGTCGGGGACAAACACTGGATGAGAGAATTTATCAATTGTTCGGTGAAGAATTTCAGGATGGGCTGATTCCGGTTGACTATCAGGATAACTATTTACGACTGCATGGTTTTGTTTCTTCGCCAACAGCCTGTCGTCAGACACGACGGTGGCAATATCTGTTTGTGAACAACAGGACCGTCAAATGTGTTTCCTTCACTCATGGAGTGTATGATGCCTACCAGCCCTTTCTCAGCAAAGGTCAGCATCCCGTTTTTTTTCTGAATCTTGAACTCGACCCGACAGAAATTGATGTGAATGTGCATCCCGCCAAAACCGAGATCCGCTTTCGCAACAGCCAGCTTGTTCACACCATTATCGCCGACAAGCTTCGTGGATTCCTGAAGGACGGAATGCACCGTCGCTTTTTTGCCCGGGACCGATCCTTCATTCCCCCCATGGAATCACGACAATTATCCATGCTAGACGAGGAACCTGAGCCAGAAGATCTGGTGTTGACAGCACCTGAAAAAAAAACGACACGACAACATCCCTCTCCGAAAAAACAGGTGCGGGAATCTGATCTCAAAAATCAGGAACCTTCACCCGAAATACAGAAAGTCCCTGCTCCGTCAAAGCCTGAAACCATCGCCCTTGAAGAAACTGTTTCTGCCCCATCAAAACATGAAACCATCACCATTGAAGAAACAGTTCCTTCCTCAAAAGATTTATCAGAAAATCAAGTGCGAAAACTGCTGGATGAGCATTATGCGATACGTCAACATTTCCGTGTTCTCGGACAGATGCGAAATCACTGGATTGTCGCAACGACGGACACATCGCTGGTGGTGATTGACCCTCATGCGGCTCATGAACGAATTATTTTTGAAAAGTTTCGCAATGATTTTTATAACAAAACCATTGAGATCCATTCTCAATCAATTCCTGCGCTGATAGAACTCAACTCCCAACATGCCATTTTGATGGATCAATATCTGCCCCAGTTTCAGAAATTGGGATTTCAAATTGAGCCTTTTGGCGGAAAGACCTTCTCCATCCATGCATTTCCCCTGATTTTACCTGAGTCAAGCATGCAGGCGAGCATTTTGTCCATCCTTGAGGAAGTGAGCTTTTTCGGCAAACGAAACCGGCCTGAAGAGATTCTGGAAACGGCCCTGAAGAACATTGCCTGCCATTCTGCGATTTCTCAACAACAACTTCCTGTTGAACGCATGGAAATTCTGCTGGATCAATTGTCACGGGTAGATTTTCAGATTTTCAGATTGCATGAACAGCCGATTTTAATTGAACTCCGTCAGGAAGAGTTGATGAAACGCTTTGAAAAGGAAGCTTTTTAAAAACTTGTAAACCTGCCTTTGATTTGTTAGGGTTTGGCCCATTTTCCGGTCCGGACATTTTGATAAAACCATAAATTTATTAAAGAGTTTTTAAACTCCTGTCGAATCAGATTGTCGCTCCGGAAGTCGCTTCTCCCTGCTCGCTGATCATGACGTTTTGAATTCAGCATCACCCAGACAAATTTAGCCCATATCATTCAAGGAGTATGGTTCTGATGAAAGAAGTATCCAGCAAAGTGTCTTTTCCTGACCAGGAAAACAGCATTCGAACGTTCTGGCAGGAAAACCGGATTTTCAAAAAATCTGTAGAACAACGCCCCAACGACAAACAGTTTGTGTTTTATGATGGCCCTCCTTTCGCAACAGGCTTACCCCATTATGGACATTTACTGGCTGGAACCATCAAAGACGTCATTCCCCGTTACAAAACCATGAAAGGCTTCAGGGTTGAACGTCGCTTTGGCTGGGATTGCCATGGCTTGCCCGTGGAATTTGAAATGGAAAAAAAGCTGAACCTCAACGGCAGATCAGAAATTGAGAAATTCGGCATCGACCGGTTCAATGAAGAATGCCGAAGTATCGTCCTGCGCTATACCAACGAATGGCGATCGACCGTGGAACGGATGGGACGCTGGGTTGATTTTGACAATGATTATAAAACCATGGACCGCTCTTTTATGGAAACAGTCTGGTGGGTTTTTAATCAACTCTGGAAAAAAGGCTGGATTTATGAAGGATTCAAGGTCCTGCCTTATTCCTGGAGAGTTTCCACACCCGTTTCCAATTTTGAAGCCAATCTCAATTACAAAGATGTCCAGGATCCCTCTGTCACGCTGCGATTCAAAGTTCTTGATGAAGAAAATGCCTGGTTTCTGGCCTGGACCACCACCCCCTGGACATTGCCCTCCAATCTCGCATTATGTGTCGGTCCCGAGTTGCCTTATGTCAAACTGCTCGAAAAAAGCTCCCAATCTGTTTACTACCTTTGTAAAACCAGAATCCCAACCTACTTTGAAGAAGGCACCTTTGAAATTCTGGATGAATTTCCAGGGACAGCATTGGAAGGACGACGTTATGAGCCACTGTTTACCTTTGCCCAGGGAAAAATTGATACTCAGCAAACCTGGCGTATTCTGTCTGATGGCTATGTGAGCGATGACAGTGGAACAGGCATTGTTCATCAGGCCCCAGCCTTTGGAGAAGACGACTTACGAATTTGCCAAAAAGCCGGTTTACCGGTGTTTGATCCTGTTGATTCAGAAGGGAACTTCAGGGAGTTCATGGGGTTTATTGCCGGAATCAACATCAAGGAAGCTGATAAATTAATCATCCGCCAACTCAAAACAGACAACAGACTGTTCCGTCAGGAAACTTTACAGCACAGTTACCCATTTTGCTGGAGGACGGACACCCCCTTGATATATAAGGCGATATCCACATGGTTTGTGAATGTTGAAGCCATCAAGGAACTGATGGTTGCCAATAATCAGCAGATCAACTGGACCCCCGGTCACATCAAGGACGGACGTTTTGGGAAATGGCTGGAAAATGCCAGAGATTGGGCCATCAGCCGCAACAGATTCTGGGGAACGCCCTTACCGATCTGGAAAAATGAGGAGGGCGAACTTCTTTGCTTTGGCAGTGTTTCAGAACTGGAACAGGCTTGTGGGAAAAAAATAGACGATCTGCATAAGCATTTTATCGACGATGTGGTCATTGAAAGGAACGGAAAAACATACCGGCGTGTTCCCGAAGTGCTGGACTGCTGGTTTGAGTCAGGCTCCATGCCCTATGCCCAGCAGCATTATCCCTTTGAGCGCAAGGACGTTTTTGAAAACAATTTCCCGGCGGATTTTATCTGTGAAGGACTCGATCAAACACGAGGTTGGTTCTATACCCTGCTGGTGATCAGCACCGCACTGTTTGATAAACCAGCTTTCCGTAATGTCATCGTGAATGGACTGGTTCTGGCGGAAGACGGGAAAAAAATGAGCAAGTCGCTGAAAAACTATCCGGACCCTAATCACATGCTTGACAGTTATGGGGCCGATGCCATCCGGTTGTACATGCTCAATTCCGTCGCTGTAAAAGCGGATGATCTGAAGTTTTCTGAAAAGGGCGTCCTGGAAACAGTACGTTCAATTTTATTGCCGTTATGGAACTCACTCTCCTTTTTAACAACCTACGCTAAAATCGATGGTTGGCAGCCAACTCCTGAAAATTTGCGGATCCCGTTGAATAATCCGCTAGACCGCTGGATCCGTTCAAGACTGCATGCGCTTATTGAGGACGTTGGGAATGCCATGGATCAATATGATCTCAATCGTGCGGTTTCACCCCTGGTTGGATTCATTGATCTGTTAACAAACTGGTATATCCGTCGAAGTCGACGTCGATTCTGGAAGGCCGGACAGGGCAATGACAAACTGGAAGCTTATGCCACCCTCTATCTGACCCTGATTGAACTTTCAAAAATGATTGCTCCGTTCACGCCATTTTTAGCTGAAAGCATTTATCAGAATCTAAAAAGTGACACTGAAACCGAAAGTGTTCATCTTTGTGAATTCCCCGCTTATCAGCCTGAATTCAGGGATCATGGACTTGAAAAAAAGATGGACTTGATTCTCTCTTCTGTTAGTATGGGACGTGCTTTGCGTAGCAAACATCAATTAAAAATCCGGCAACCCCTGCCCAGAATTTTCCTCATTACACGTGACGCGAAAGCACAAGAAATATTGAAGGATCTGTCTGAGTTGATTACAGATGAACTCAATATCAAGGAAGTCGTAATCACTCCAAACGAAGAAGAATTGGTGCACCTGTCCGCAAAACCAAATTTCCGTGTTCTTGGTCCTAAACTCGGAAAGAAAATGAATCAAGCTGGTCAACAAATAGCCAATTTCGATCTGGCAACTATTCAGAAACTGATGACTGGACAAGAAGTTTCTATCACACTGGACAATGAAGCCATCAATCTCAGTCAGGACGATGTTTTGATTCATCGGCAAGAAAAAGAAGGCTTGCTGGTGTTGACAGAAAACAACCTGACAGTCGCCCTTGACACCAATCTGAACGAAGAATTGCTGAATGAGGGATACGCCAGAGAACTGATCAATAAAATTCAGAACATGAGAAAAACACAGGAACTGGATGTCATGGACCGCATTGAGGTTGTGATTCAGACCTCCGCTATTCTTGAAAAAGCGCTCTCACACTATCATGAATTTATTAAATCAGAAACTCTGGCATCAAACTTGGAATCAGGTTCCGTAGAACATGGAACCGAATGGGATATCAATGGAGAACTCTGTACGGTTTCAATCAAATCCGTATAATTTTTAACCGATAATAGATCATGCACTTATTGGAGAATAGCCATGGCCCTGGATCCTTACGCAAAGCAACAACTCCGCAAGCAAGCGGAAGTCAGCGTAGAAGAGATATGCCGCTGGCAAAATGAAGTTCTGAAAGTCGCGTCTGAATATGCTAAAGATGTGATTGTACGGCAATATCAGACCTTCAACAAAGTGGAATGCAAACGAAGAAACAATAAGGCCAGAAGAAAGAAGCAATTAAACAAATGGCGGAATAATATAGATCGATCTTTGGGGAATATTCTCGGATTCACTCCGCTGGCCCAGCATCTGCCAAGCATTCAGCCATTACTGGATCTCCCGATCAAGGGCGTTGATTTTGTTGAGGATCGCATTGATCAGGTTATTTTTGAGAGAATTGATCATTACCTGGGAGCAAACAGAGTGGTGGTTGATAAATTGATCGAGCAAGCATTCCAGAAGCTTGGAACTTATCAGCAGGCGTGGGGCGATAAAGTCAAAGAACAACTTGCTTCAAAGTTTCCTGTCACTGAAGAAGAACACCTTGCACTGGCAAGAGATATCACACATCTGGTACGTCGTCTGGACCTTATTGAAACATCCATGTCCTGATTTATTCCTGAATTTTTTTGAGATGATCTTCGCTGAAAAATTCCGCAATGACCTGACTCAAGGATTCATGAAACGGATTTTCCAGAATTTGGGTACAGCCTACCTGAAGTGCAATTCTTTCAATTTCTTCGCTTTTCGGTAAAGTAAATCCCAAAACGGGTAACTGACATAGGGCTTCTTCTGTTCGTAATAGACGAACAGCTTCAACACCATCCATGATACGGGCATTCAGATTAAAAAGAACTATGTCCGGTTTGTATAACATAGCCGCAGCCAATCCTTCCCATCCATTAAGCGCAACTTCCAGATTATGCTGACTGGAAAGAAGTTCCTGGATTTGAATGATTCGCTCCAGATCGTGATCAACATACAGTACTTTTGACATTTATATCCCCAGAGAGTTGAGGCGAAAAAACATTCTTGAAATGTGATGGATGAATTGATTTTTTAGTTCATCATACCCTAATTTATACATCAGGTTTCTAAAACTCATAACAAGTTCTAATCGATATTTCCATTAAAACCTTAAATATTTTTATGTCTGAAAAATCTGCCGTAATTTTACTCAATTTTGGAGGACCTCGGTCGCTGGAAGAGGTACCGTCCTTTCTATATGAAATATTAAGAGATCCTCAAGTGATCCAGTTTCCCTTTCCTTACTGGCTTCAAAACAGGCTTGCCCGCAAAATTTCGCAAAAACGCGCTCATAAAGTTCAGGCTCAATATCAACAAATTGGTGGCAAATCACCCATTGTGGAAGCCTCTGAACAACAACGGCAGGCGTTGCGGCAAATGCTCCTACAACAGAATTTGAACATGCCCGTCTATGTGGTTCATCGTTATCTCGATGGCTATACGGAATCCGTCGTGAAACAGATTTTAGAGCAAAAACCGGATAAACTTTACATGATTCCTATGTATCCTCATTTTTCGTGGACAACAAGTGGATCGTCCTTGTTGCAAATCATTTCACTATTGAAAAATCAAGGATTTAGAGGTTCCATTCAATGCCTGCGTTCCCATCCAGATCATCCCAAATACATTGAAGCCCTGAAACATAACATTCTGGAAACCATCACCAAACATGGGCTTAAGCCGAATGATTCCCTGATTTTCTGTTCCGCTCATGGGGTTCCCCAATCCTATGTAAAAAAAGGAGATCCCTATCTCATTGAACTCAATTTAACGATGGAGGCCTTACGAACCGCTCTGCCTGGATGGAATCTGGAACTTTGTTTTCAAAGTAGGGTTGGCCCCGCGACTTGGCTTCAACCTTATACAGAGGAACGCATTCCTGAACTTGGGCAGGAAGGAACATACAAGAATATTGTTTTTGTTGGAATCAGCTTTGTCAACGATCATCTGGAAACACTGTTTGAAATTGGGCAAACTTATTTTGAATTGTCCCGACAGTCCGGATTAACTCCGTTTCTGGTTCCAGCGATTGAGTCATCGCAAGAATATATCGAATTGCTCGGACATAAAGTGATGGCATGGTTTCATCATGGCACAGGATTTGATCCTGATTTGATATTGCCCCCTGATCAGTATTTTCAACGCTATGGTCGATGGGCTTTATATTTCTGGATTCTGGGAATGATGGGCACTTTGAGTATCGCTATTTAGTCATTTGTTTGCGCATTATAATGATAATGCTAAAGATTATGCATAATTCCTGTTTGTGCTATTGCCCAAATCTAAAAATTTTATTATGACTAGACTCAGAGCCTATTTCATAATCATGTCTGGACCTGAACAAAGCTATGACAGAAATTTTACTTGAATCCGGAACTAACGAGCTGGAAATTGTCGAATTTTACATCCACAACGTCCGTTACGGTGTGAATGTGACCAAAGTCGAAGAAGTCCGTTACCTGCCCAAATACAGGAAAATCCCCCAAACTTCACCCATCATTCTGGGATTTTTCAATCTGCGAGGAAAGGTCATGCCCATCATCGACTTGCCTCAAGTCATGGGAGCTCCTTCGATCTCACAGGATCACGCACAAGTCATCGTAATGCATTTCAATCGTCGAGTGGTTGGCTTTCTGGTTGAACGCGTCGTTAAAATTATCCGCCTGTCCTGGGAAAATATCATTTCGCCACCCTGTTCTTTTGAGAATCAGCAAGTGGTTGGTGTCATCATTGAGCCAGGCAGAGAAAGAGATCTCATACAATTGATTGATTTTGAAAAAATCATGGAAGAAATCACACCCTCGTTCCATGACATTGAAGATCTTGTGGAAGAAATACCGCCGGGTTCATTTGACCGATCCCAGAAAAAAATCTGGATCGCGGAAGATTCAAAAATGATTCAGAAAGTTGTTGCGGAAGGCTTAGGGTTGTCTGGTTATTCCAATCAGCGCTGGTTCAATAATGGCGCAGAAACATGGGATGCTCTGAATGCAATCCCTGAAGACAAGGTTTTTGATGAAATCGAGCTACTGGTATCAGATATTGAAATGCCGCAAATGGATGGTTTACATCTTGTCAAACTGATGAAATCCACTCCCAGACTCCAAAAAATTCCTGTTATTATGTTTTCTTCCCTGATCAATGACAGCACAATTCACAAATGTATGGAAGTGGGAGCCGACGCTCAGACAGCCAAGCCCGGAGTGGATGAACTGATTATTTTAATGGATGACTTTTTACAGCGAATTTCATCACCTACAGATTAACGCTGATCCCATCCTGCCCGTTTCCGGGATGTCATCCTAATAAATTTTCCCCAATACAATGGTCTGTCAATAAACTATATTTTTTAATACATAACCTTGTAGAAGATACTCAACTTTGTTAAAATTTTTTCCAAAGACCAATTAAGTCTGATTTGATTCAATTGGATTCTGTCAGTTCTTTCATAGATTAAATCAATTATATCATTCCGTTCTCAGGAGAATCTATGTTGCCAGAAAAAATATCACCCCGTATTTCATCTGAACTGGTACCTGAAGCAATAATATTTCGTACCAAGGGTATGATGCTTCGCAATCTGGCACGAAGAATCTACCAATTACTGACGGCGTACCCAACACCCGACGGCAATAATTTTCACCGAACGATCACCATCACGGAAAACAAACATCCCCAATACACCTTGGATCGTTTGTATAAATATCTTCATAATCTTTATTTTTTTTCGTCAGAAGAACAGGAAAACAGCGAAAATCGACTGATTGAAGAACATGGGCAACTTTATCTTCGATCTAAAACAGATCTTTGGAATGCACTTAAATTAATTGGTATTTCTCCTGATTTTTATGAAATCCCCCTGCATCTTCGCGAACACTCCAGTATCCAGATGCTGGAAGGTCTGGTCAAAGCTATTCCTGAATCCGGGATTCTATATAAAGATCGAGCAAATACGTCCCAACATTTCCGGGTTTCCATTCAAACGGATTCATTTTATGGCAAGCATCCGGATGGCAGTGTGATGCCTGAATACATTCACTGCATTAAAATTCACAGAATTTCATGGCATAAAATGCGCTCCATAAAAATCTGGGAATTGATTCCAAAGCAATGGACACGCCCCACCCCCGTTTGCCTGATCCATGGATTCATGTCCAATTATTACAGTTTTCATCTGGAAGGCAACACCAGTATGGACTATGAGTTAGTCCGATCAGGAAGCCGGGTCTTTGTTCTCGATCATATCCGGGTGGATAATAACGCAAACCTGGATGTTTTTGCTGAATATCTGGTGACCAGCATCGTTGATTTCGCCAGAGAAATCACAGGTTCGAGTCAGGTCATGCTTGCCGGTCACAGTATGGGCGGAATTTTATCAATCATCCAAACCATTCTTGACACCATTCGGCAACCACGTTTTTTTACCGCGGTCAAAGCATTAATGATTATCAACTCCCCGTTAACCATGAAACGGGGTTACTGGATGCCCGGCAATGTGCTGAACTATATGCTGTTGCCCTTATCATTGCTGAGTCGGGATGGCACCCTGCCTTTCAAGGAGTTATCCCGATTAGCCAAATTTATTCCGTTCATTGAGTATCTGGCAACCGCTGATATTTCTCCGACCATCAAGCGTCTCAGCCGATTGATGGGTCTGAACAGTGATAAAGTTCTAGGACAATTTAACACCTGGCACGAACGGCTCAACCCAATCAGCATTTCTCCTCAAATTCTGAAAACCAGTATGGAGCATGCCATCACAAACCCTCCGGAACCACTGCTTAGACACTTTGCCAAGATCGTCGAAAACGAAATAGGCGTGACTTCCTATAATTATGAGCTGACCTCTGGTTTGGTCGATCAGGATTTTTCTCCTGAAGAAAAAAAAATGATGGAGATGAAAACCAGGTATGCCCACATCAATTATACTGAAAATTATTACAGAATCCCGGCAACCATTCCACTCCTCGAAATCCATAACACCAATGACCCACTGGCTAATCCTGATCAATTTAACAGTGTGTGGAATTTATGGCCTCAACTCCATAAATTAAAAATATCGCATACCCCCAGTGATGAACTGGATGAACGACGTTGTATTGATCGCATGAATGAATGGTTCAACGAACATGGTCTGTCTTGTGTGATTGGACTTCATGTCACGGAAGGACGTCATATGGACTCCCTGGTTACAGAAAAAGGGATTATCAATGCGTTCGTAGACAAAATTGAGCAATGCTCCTGTACTCTGGCCGACAAAATCCGGCATGACATTGAAGCCCATGTGAAGTTTCGAAATTATGAAACACGTCCTGAAATCAAATTTATCGCGGAACGTGATTTTTCTAAAAAAATCCGTTTTCTGGAACAGTCTTTATTGAATGAACAGGAGCAGAAACAAGTCATTGACATGATGATTGAGTTGATAAGCACCTATGAACCTCATGCGAAAGTAGGAGAAAGCTTTCACAATTTCATGATCAGAAATCCTTCAATGGAACAGAACAAAGAAATCCAGTACAATGTGCTTTACACCAGTGTTCGTAAAATTTTATCCATGGCAAAAGCCCCACTTGAACTAATGCATAAAATCAACAACAAAGTAATTTCAAGTGATCCGGTACCTGTTCCTGAGTGTTTCCGTTCTTTAATTGATTTGAGTTTGGGACTGTTCGATCAAATTCGAAAACGTTCTCATGCGGGGCACATGGAATTCAGACCGGTTTTTGAAAATTTCTTAAATTTCTCGTTTGAGCAACCTCAGAAAGTTGTGAGCCTTCATGCGTTCCGCGCGTATCTGCATACTCGAGATCCGGAATTTATCAAAAAAGGTGGGGAGTTGCTCATGAATATCAAACAAGAATGGCAGGATCGCGCCCATCAGGTGTTCAGAGAAGAAATTGAGCATCAACTCAATGAATTAAAATACGCATCTATTCCGACCTTCACGAAAAACATCAAACCCCTCATGGATGTTTATCGACAACTTGAGGAACGTGTTCTTGATCAAACAGTAGATTATTCATCCATTATGAAATGATGTGATATGAATGCCTCCAGCATACCAACGCTCGAACAATATTTTCGTACTTTTTATCGAGGTGATCCAGACCTGGGATACCATAATGTTGCCCAATATCTGATTGATCTGGACACATCTCAGCAGTATTACGATCAGCATTATCTGATTCAACCAGAACATGAAGAAGAATTCCAACGAATCATCCGGATCATTTCAGGAGCGTTGTATTCACCGACAAACCATGAAAATTCCATTTTCCGGGAGTATGTCGTGGATGATGTCTGTGTCATGGTGGAAGGCAGTACTCGTCCTATCCGAATTAGGATGAAACATCCGGACCTGCCTGATGAACAGGGCTTTGAACGAGTGTTTTATATCAAAAAAAATTCAGATTTTAATCCACGGCTCATTTGCTCATATCTCTACCATCTTTTTTCCAAAAATCCTTTGGGCCTCTGGGTCAACAATAAAATGATTGTAACCAGCGAAGCCAAGGGGACGATCGGGAGCCGATTGCCACCGGGTCGACTGGATTATCTGATGCACCAGCGTCAATTTCTCAGGGAAGTGATTCGGATCAATGTGAGTGTCAATCTCATGATGATCGCTGATATGTTTCCCAAAAACTATGTGATTCGCCAGGTTTTGAACAAACAGCATTGGCCGACCTGGCAGATCGTTCCCATTGATTTTGACCATGCTTTTCTTCCGGAAAACCTGGATGAACCCCGATTGATCATTCCTGATCCATCTAAACCCCTAGTGCCAGAAAACAATTTGCTGGACACCATTATTCCTGAATTTTACTCTCAAGCGGCAATCCGGGTTATTGTCAGAGAAGAAGAAGAACGTCTCGCTGCGATTTATTTAGTGTATTATGATCAATTGAATCTCCTGTTTGAAATTTTGAAAGGAAGAAAATATTCGCGGTCAATATTTCGCTCACTGAGTGAGGAGTTTGTGCAAAAATATAAATTTGGTGTGGTTTCCAATTACCTGGGAGACCTGCTGAAAAATTCTTTCGATTATCTTGTCAAAAAATTAAACTAAGCAAAACAACTGTTTAAAAAATTCAACTGAAATTTTTGGATACTGACTTTATTTTTAAAACAAACATCTGTAGTTTTTCTCAAATTTTCAAAAAATAACCATTCCGTTTTGTGTTTTCTGTTATTCTTTCAGCAGAAATCCACAAACCTCAGTTTTTCTTTTGATACACCAGTATAAACATCCACCCAAAGATAAATATGCCAAAAAGAACTGATATTAAAACCATCTTGTTGATTGGATCCGGACCTATTGTGATTGGACAGGCCTGTGAATTTGATTATAGCGGAACTCAAGCATGCAAAGCACTTAAAGAAGAAGGCTATCGGGTGGTGCTGATCAATAGCAATCCCGCAACAATCATGACTGATCCGGGTCTCGTTGACGCGACCTACATTGAGCCCATCACCGTCCAGGCACTGGAAGCTGTGATTATTCAGGAAAAACCTGATGTCCTTTTACCGACAATGGGTGGCCAGACCGCATTGAATATGGCGATCAAACTGCATGAGGCTGGAATACTGAAAAAATACAATGTTGAATTGATCGGTGCCTCCATTGAGGCCATCAACAAAGCTGAAAATCGGGAACTTTTCGCCAAGGCCATGAAAAAACTGGGAATCCACATGCCCAGGAGTCGAGTCGTTCACAGTTTGAAAGAAGCGAAAGATGTAGCCAATGACCTCAGCTTTCCCATCATTATTCGCCCTTCTTTCACGATGGGTGGAGCCGGGGGTGGAATCGCACGAGACCTTAAAGAACTGGAAGCCATTGTTTCTCATGGTTTAGCTGAATCTCCCTCCAATGAAGTCTTGGTGGAACAATCCATCATGGGCTGGAAAGAATATGAACTTGAAGTCATGAGGGATAAAAAAGACAATGTTGTAATCATCTGCTCCATTGAAAATCTGGATCCGATGGGTGTTCATACCGGTGACAGCATCACAATTGCGCCCGCCCAGACCCTGACCGATGTCGAATACCAGAATCTGCGAGACATGTCTCTGGCTATTATCCGTGAAATCGGTGTGGATACCGGAGGCTCCAACATTCAATTTGCCGTAAATCCTGAAAATGGCGACATCATGGTGATTGAAATGAATCCCAGAGTTTCCCGAAGTTCAGCTCTGGCCTCAAAAGCCACAGGATTCCCCATCGCCAAATTTGCCGCCAAACTCGCGGTTGGTTACACACTGGATGAAATTCCTAACGATATTACCCGGAAAACCCCTGCTTCCTTTGAACCGTCGATTGATTATGTTGTCACTAAAATCCCCCGGTTCACCTTTGAAAAATTTCCTCTGGTTGAAGACAGGCTTGGCACTCAAATGAAATCTGTGGGTGAAGCCATGGCTATTGGCCGAACATTCCGTGAATCTTTTCAAAAGGCCCTACGCTCGCTGGAAACGGGGAATACCGGGCTCGATGAAATGACCTATAAAAATATGACTGAAGAACAGATTCAGGAAAAACTACACAAAGAACTGTCTGCGGTGAGCAGTAAACGAATCTGGTTTGTGGGTGATGCCATGCGACATGGCTGGGATAATCAAAAAGTGTTTGATTACACAAAAATTGATCCCTGGTTTCTGGGCCAAATCCGTGCCATCATTGATACGGAAGCTGACATCCGCCAACACACGTTTGACAACATTTCACCTATTGAAATGCGTTACTGGAAACAGATGGGTTTCTCTGACGCGAGAATGGCCAAACTCCTGAAAATCAAGGAATCTCAAGTCACTCAAAAACGCAAAAACTGGAACATTACCCCTGTCTTTAAACTGGTTGATACGTGTGCTGCTGAATTTCCCTCTGAAACCCCGTATTTTTATTCAACCTATGAAGATGAAAATGAGTCTGTTCCCACAGAAACCCCCAAGGTCATGATTTTAGGAAGTGGGCCAAACCGGATTGGACAAGGAATTGAGTTTGATTATTGCTGTGTTCATGCGGCCTTGGCTATCCGTGAACAAGGCTATGAATCAATCATGGTCAACTGTAACCCGGAAACAGTGAGCACCGACTATGATATTTCTGACCGTCTTTATTTTGAGCCTGTGACCTTTGAAGATGTCATGCACATCATTGAAACAGAGCGTCCGATTGGGGTGATTGTGCAACTTGGAGGACAAACTCCGTTAAAGCTGGCCAAACAACTGCACGACGCAGGCGTCACCATCATGGGCACTCCCTTTGAAAGCATCGACAAAGCTGAAGACCGTGAACTCTTTGCAGAAGTCCTCAATTCGCTCAAGCTGAAACAGCCTGATAATGGCATGGCCCGCTCTCTCCCTGAAGCGCACAAAGTAGCAAAACGTATTGGTTATCCCGTACTGGTACGTCCGTCCTATGTACTTGGCGGAAGAGCCATGATGATCGTTTATTCTGAAAACGAAATGGATGAGTTTTTTGAAGAAGCCGCCAAGGTTTCTCCGGACCATCCTGTGTTGATTGATAAATTCCTGATGAACGCCGTGGAACTTGATGTTGATTTGCTGTGTGATGGTGAAAATGTCGAAATTGCGGGAATCATGGAACACATTGAACGGGCAGGGATCCACTCAGGTGACAGTGCCTGTTGTCTGCCACCACACAAACTGACATCCGATATGATCCAAAAGATCAAGGATCAGGGCGTCCTGATGGCCAAAAAACTTGAGGTGAAAGGTTTGATGAATGTTCAGTTTGCCATCCAGGATCATGAAATTTATGTACTGGAAGTCAACCCGAGAGCCTCACGTACTGTGCCCTTTGTCAGTAAGGCTATTGGTCATCCTATTGCAAAATATGCCACACGATTGATGCTGGGAGAGACCTTGGAAGAAATCGGATTTCACTACACCACGCCTACCAACTTTTCCGTCAAGGAAACCGTTTTTCCCTTTGCCCGTTTTGCCGGGGCTGATACTGAGCTTGGCCCGGAAATGAAATCAACCGGCGAAGTGATGGGGCGTGGCAAAACCTTTGAAGAAGCTTACATCAAAGCTCAAGCGGCCATTTATCCCAAATTTCTCAACAAGGGATATGTTTTTATTGGCGTCAGAGATCTGGATAAAGCGGCCATGATTCCATTGGCCAAAACACTGGAATCTTTAGGGTTTTCTATTCTTGCAACGCCCAGTACCTTAAAAGTATTAAAGGATGCGGGTGTCGTCAAACTCCAGGAAACTCATTTGGATTATACACGAGCAGAGAGTGTGTATGAATATATGGATCGTAATGAAGTGATTCTGCTGATCAATACAACGCAACGTTCCAAAAGCCTGATCGACCCACGTCATATACGCAGGATGATTCTGCATTACAATTTACCCTATTGCACCACGGTAGAGGCGGCTGAACACTATGTGGATGCTCTGGCAAAAGTCAGAACTCCAGCATCATTCACCTATCAACCACTGGAATTCACAAAGAAAGAATAATAGAAATCAGGCAGGATTTAGTAGAGGGATAAACTGGTGGTCTTCAGGCTTTACGGTTAACCGGACAAGGCGCAGACGGACCACCTTTTCCGCGACTGTTCCCTTTAATTTATAAAACAGATTCCATGAGTTCCAATAATGATCGTCCTACACTATTGCTGAACGGGCTAAAAGCGTCGCATCATCCATGTCAACAGCATCTCGCATGATCAAAGATTCCTCATCATCAGATTGAGATGAATCTGTATTCTGATGTCCTATGTAAGTTTGATAGGAAAGACGTCTCGCCAGCAACCGTAGCAAGGTGTCCTGAATGGGGCCAAATACTTTAGCAAATTCATGGTCTTGAAGTGGTTTTTTCATCGACCCCTTGAGCCTGACTTTTAACGTAACTCTCAGTTCCTTGCCATTTCCACGGGCACCACCAAATCCTGAATTTTCAGCCAGGACCTCCTCAACATCATCCAGACTCCTTAAATGATCAACCCATGTGACCAATGACATTAAAGGAATCAGTTGTTCTTTGGGATTGGATGGATTTTTCGGACATCCAATAAAATCTTCCATTTCAAGAACAGTATCCCCGCTTTCCTGATACAGCTCAGGTAGTCCATTTTCCTCGAGAATTTGATAAATCAGATTGGTGTTTGACACTTGTCCTCCTTTGTCCAAAATAAGCAATAAATGTAGAACTAAGTATCTATAACCAATCAAGCTATGACACGTCCAGCATTTTTTCTTATTGAGGCCATGATATGGAATCTTGAATTGTGTTTAGAGGATGGTGCCTTGACCATAACAGTCCCCATGCGGAAACGCCTCTCTCCATGACTTTTTCCAGCCAGTTATGATTTTCAAGGGTTTCAATACGAATCACCTCATAGTCCTTGAGCTTAGACATCAGATAATCATCACTGGTCATGATTTCATCCACAAGCCCCATTGATTTTGCCTGTGATGCCAGCCAATATTCACCTGTCGCGATTTCTTCAATATTGACCTGCGGACGATATTCCTGAATATGAGACTTAAATGCTGTGTGGATATCCGTCAGACTTTCCTGAAATTTCTGTTTGCCTGATTCTGTCACTTCAGACAATGGGGTGACTGTTCGTTTATATTCTCCCGCAGTGAACAGATAATAATCAATATCATGTTTTTTCAATACTTTATGAAAGTTCGGAATCCCCGCGACAACACCGATCGAGCCAATAAACGCAAAAGGAGCCGCCACAATTTTGTCCGCCACAGCCGCCATCATATATCCACCGCTGGCGGCGACAACATCCACACAAACAGTTAATCTCAAACCAGCGTGCCTTAACCGCGCCAACTGAGAACTGGCCAGACCATATTGCGGAACAGCTCCTCCAGGACTGCTTAAACAAACCACAATCTCATCCGATGGTGTTGCCACCTGAATTAAAAATGAGATTTCTTCACGCAGATATTCCATGCGACTTGCCATAAGATTTCCCACGAACTCAAGCACATAAATTTTATTTGAATGCTGTTTTAAAATTTCCTCGCTTGAAATCCCTTCGTCCAGTTGCGTTCGGACTTTCAATGACAAATCATCAGAACGTTGCTGTTGAATCAACTTTTCCTGTTTCTGAGCCGATTTATGATTTTTTTTCAATAATTTTATTACTTCCTTTGAAAAATCTGGATGTTTCCTAAGTTCTTTTTCCAGATGATGCATGTCTTTTTCAAAACGGTTATTCATTCTCTCAAAGGAAAGAGATTTATGTTTTTCATGTCCTTCCTTGCGAGCAAACAGCCATTTGCCAAGTAATACCAATCCTGCCAAAGCAAACAACAGAACACTTACATGATAAAATGTAAAAAACTGGTCTAAAAATTCATTCATTATTTCCTCAGCAGTTGAATCTTATAGGAAATGTCAGTAGGCATTAGGATGGATAAACCCTTTGACAGCAGTGATACATAGAATACGAATATCAAACCAGACTGACCAGTGTTCAATATAAAACAAATCATATTCAATACGTTTTTCCAGGGAGGTGTTACCACGCCAACCGTTGATTTGAGCCCATCCTGTGATACCAGCCTTGACTTTATGCCTCAGCATATAGTTAGGAATTCTTTTTTTAAATTCATCAATAAAAACGGGTCTCTCCGGACGAGGTCCAACCAGACTCATTTCACCTTTTAACACATTAAATAACTGTGGCAGTTCATCCAGACTGCTACGCCGTAAAAATGAGCCAAACGGCGTACAGCGGTCATCATCCTTTGAAGCCCAAACCGCGCCTGTTTCTTTTTCGGCATCAATCCTCATAGTCCGGAATTTCAGAGTCTGAAAGGTAACCCCATCCAGTCCCATGCGTTCCTGCTTATAAAAAACAGGCCCCGGTGAAGTTATTTTAGTCATCACGGCAATGATCAGCATCACCGGTGAAAACAACAAAATCGCAACGATGCTTCCCAGATAATCCACAGATTGTTTGACAATCCGATTCCAGCCCACCATTGGACTCTCAATCAAGGTGACAATCGGAATTTCCTCAAACGTATCCACATCACTTCGTAATGTTTTGAACACACCGATATCCGGAATCAGCTTAATATCGACCAGTTGATCATACAGCAATTCACGGATCAACGGCATATGTGAATGCTCATCTGCCGTCAAGGCGATAAAAACTTGATCAATTTCATACTGCTTAATAATTTGAGGAAGTTCCTCCACTGTTCCCAGCAAGGAAATATTGGACTCAAATTTTAGTTGATCTGAGGGATTCAATCTTACATAACCTTTCAGTTCCAGTCCTACCGAACGATATTGTCGGATTTTCTGTGCGAAATTCAATCCGGCATCAGAGGACCCAATCAACAGAATATTCAGAATATGAACACCCTGTTGATGCAAAATCGTCAATATCCAGCGCGCAATAAAACGGGAAATAATCAGAAACAGGGTAAAATACGCAATAAAATGAATTAAATGCAGTCTGGAAAAAGAAAATTCCCTATAAAAAAAGGCGATTGAAAGGATAAAAACCTGCAATCCGATCATCCCTTTGATCAGTCTGAATATTTCAGATACCAATCGGGTGAGATGCTGAGGACGGTAGACTCCATTGAAGCCAAAGGAAATCAGTGTCAGCAAGGACACCGCCCCACCAGCCTGAATATAGGGCATTTCAGGAGGTATCCAGGTTTCAGGATAGTTAAACCAGTAAAATCTGGACCAATACGCACAAGCCCAAGCCAGATTAGCCAGGATCAGATCCACTACGGCCAGTATGGTTGCGGGTATCTGGTTATGATGTTTCAGCACAACACCTCTCAATCACCAATGTTACAGGATTTCTAAAGGAGAATATTTATGTTTGATCCAAATCACATTCAATCTTTAATATTTGATTTGAATCACCTCGTTTCACATTCAGCCAGGCAGGAATGGACCATATTTGAACAAATTCTTCAGGTTTTAATTGAAAGAGATTATCATATCATCCTTATTTCACAGGAAATTCCAGCATTCAACTATCATCAGTATGAACAAATTTCCTTGATCCAAAGCGCCGCTATTCCTGCAATTGCCAATAATCCGTCACTGCTTCAAAACACTACATTCTGGGTGACAAATGATCCTGAAGTTCAGGAAAAACTGGGCTCTGTAAGACAAGTATTTGCTGGCAGCACGTTGATTGAAAAAAATTATCCTTCTTTTCAGTTCCAGCAACTGCAAGATATTTTGTATATGTTTCATCCCAGTCAGAATACAGCCGATTATTTAGCCCAACAAATTATAAAAACCAAACAGAAAGCAGAATCTATCCCATTGATTGTTGGTATTGGCGGACCAGAGGATTGTGGGCATGCCTATTTTATCGGCCCGTTGGTAGATGCGCTGGAAAATCATGATGTTTTGCTGGCAGGACTCGATTTGACTGAAATCCTGGGAACAGAGTTTCAAGCATCCACCCGGGCAGGATACTGGCGTTCACAGGAGATTCGTGACTGGATGTTGAACACCATCATTTTGCCTTTTTCCAAAGGTGAACGGGTTTTTATTGAATCAGCACCAGATTTTATTGAACCCTACGAAATCAGTGTTTTTCCCTTATTTATTGCGCCAGAAATGGTTTTACTTCTATGGGGAACAACCATATTCCTCCCGGAACTCTCATGTATTGATTCCAAAATTCTGCTCGACCTCTCTCCCAAATCAGCAACAGCCAGAATGTTCGGGCTGGATGATCGGCAAAACTTCAGTCCTGAGTTTGTTCAAAACTATGAGACACATGACCAGCAATATTATGCGGAATACCTGAGTAAATATAACGTGCTTAAGAACACAGAACATTGGGTGGATTTTAATAATTTCCACGCATTTCGGCTAAAGCAACGATAAGTCCTCAGATTTATTGAATTCTTTTAAATCCTTGTCCAATAACTTTTGCTCTTCTGGTGTGAGAGGTGCCGCAGTTGGATCAATTTTCGTTTTTTGAACCCAATAACGACTGCGGAGCCATACCAGAAACAACCCTGCGACAATACCAACCCCAGGTAAAAACCACAGAATCAGATTAAAGCCCGCTTTAGGTGGAGCTCTCAAAATCCATTCACCATACCGTTTTACAAAATAGGCTTCGATTTGTTCGTCAGACTGTCCTTCCTGAATAAGCTCAGCGACTTTCTCACGAATTTTCAATGAAAAACCTGTTGAAGATTCCTGAACGGACAACCCCTGGCATGTGGGACATCGCAACTCATTTGAAATTCTTTGAACCTCAAGTTCCAGTTCATCAGGCGTAAGAGCCCATACCTGGTGAGCAAGCAACAGGAACAGCCCCATATAAAATAATTTTGTTCTCATCATAAAGGATAACATAGACATCACGACTCACTTTTTAACATTTCATTCAATTTGAATTGCAACAATTCCGGAGTAAGACCACCAATCTGTTTAAACACAATCGTCCCCTCCGGATTAATAAAAAACGTTTCCGGAACGCCATAGAGCCCGTAATCCAGAGAAATATTACCAGAATCATCCAGACCCAGGAAATACGTTTTTCCAAACTTGCGGGCAAACGCGATACTGCGATCAGGAGAATCCTGAATTGCAATCCCCAGAACCCTGACCTTGTCTCCGAATTGCTTATGAAAGCGTTCCAGAATTGGCGCTTCCTGACGACATTCAACGCACCATGAGGCCCAGAAATTAACAATAACCGGAGTTCCTTTCAATTCACTCAACTTTATCTTACTTCCAGACTCCATCAAACTTGTCAGTTCAAAATCAGGAGCCGGTTTTCCGATCAGTGGAGAAGGAACTTTTTTGGGATCCGTCATAAATCCGAATACAAACATTGCGACCATCCCGCTGATACCGGCCATCACCAACCAAAACTGCCATTTTTTGAATATCATAGATCACACCGTGCTGGATATGTATTGAGAACGCATGACTGATTCATGTTGAACCAGACTTTTAGGGCGATATGACAAGCAGATTCCAATGCCTAGAGTGAAGCAGGGAAGACTCATCCATGCCCAAAGGACGAGAGGATTGATAAATATTTTAAGTGTCACTGATGAATTTTCAGTAGCGTTTTCACTGGAAAAAACCAGATAAAGGTCTTCCATCAGGCTTCTGCGAATCGCGACTTCCGTGAGAGGATCAGGTTGAGTAGGATAAAAACTTTTGGCAGGTTTGAGTATCTCAGTCATTTTGCCATCCTCCCAAACTTCAATAGAGGCGGCACGATGAGTCGCGTTTCTTACCTGAAATTCCTCAACCCCTTTAAATACCAGTTCATATTGACCAATCGCAATTTTTTGGTCTTTTTCCAGAGTGATGTCCTTCTCGACCGTGAACAACCGACCGGTCAAGCCGATGAACATGAAAACCATCCCCAAATGAATGATCAAGCCGCCATAACGACGTCTATTGCGCATAATCACATACACCAATCCTGACAGATAATTAGTAGACATCTGTTTCGATTTGATGCGTGTCGCATTGCCTAACTCAATCATAATGGTTGCGGTAACAAACATCGTGATCCATATAACAATCAACGCCAACGGGTGGCCTCCAGCCCAAATTGACGAAATCGCAGTCAACACGATCGCCACCAAGATGGGCATTAAAAAATTACGTTTAAGGCTTTCCAGACTTGAACGCCGCCAGGCCAGAAGGGTCCCCACTCCCATCAGCAATGCCAGTATACATCCCAGCGGTGTGATTATGGTATTGAAGAATGGAGCCTGAATTGACAGCTTTGTTCCCCGGATCGCTTCAGCCAGCAAGGGGAACGTTGTTCCCAGAAGGACAGTGAACGCCATTCCGACAAAGATAATATTCTGTGCCAGAAACGCGTTTTCCTTGCACAAGACAGATTCCATTTTATGCTCTGATTCCAGCATTTGCATACGCATGAACAACAGCGTGAACGCAAAAATTAGCATGATAGCCAGGAATACCAGAAATGCTGGTCCAATTTCTGATTGAGCAAACGCATGGACTGAATTAAGAACACCAGAGCGTGTGATAAATGTCCCAAGAACACTCAAGGCATAAGCAATGATCACCAGTACAATATTCCAGACTTTAAGCATGTTTCGTTTTTCCTGAATCATCACTGAATGCAAAAACGCTGATGCGACCAGCCAGGGCATGAAGGCCGCGTTTTCAACAGGATCCCAGGCCCAGTATCCTCCCCAACCCAATTCCTCATAAGCCCATTGCCCGCCGAGGATCAGTCCAAGAGATAAAAAATACCATGACACTAAGGTCCATCGACGAGTGGTCATAACCCATTGATTATCCACTTTTCCACGCATCATTGCCCCCATGGCGAAAGCAAAGGGCACGCTCAGTCCAATGTATCCCAAATAAAGCGATGGCGGATGTGCCACCATGGCAGGATGCTGAAGCAATGGATTGAGTCCACGGCCTTCTATCGGAACCATGGTTTGGATCGCAAGAGGATTCGACCAACCCACCAGTAAAAACAGTAAAAATGTCATCATCACATTCAGGGTCAGCAGAACATAGGGCAGGATTTCACGATTAGAATATTGATAGCGATAGGCAACAATCATGGTGAAACAGCTTTGAACAAGTGCCCAAAGCAAGAGTGAACCATCCATTCCCCCCCAAAATGCGGTCACTTTATAGAAAATGGGTAAATCCGTGCTGGAATGGTGCCAGACATATTCCACGCTGAAATCACTGACCACCAGACAATAAATCAAGGCCCCGCTCGCCAGACTTACCAGAATAAAATTAAGAATACTCCCGATCTGAACAGATCTGATCAAATTCCAGTTATTGGTTCTCACCCCAATATGCGGAACCAGTGTGCCATACAGTGACACAGCCAGTGCCGCAACCATCATGATATATCCAAAAGTTGCCATAACTATTGCTCCGAAGAGGATTTATACGCGACATGAATGGTAGAAGAACCAAACATGAAATTATGAACATCCACCTGTTTGAATCCCAGGCCTAGCATCAAACGTTTGAGTTGTTCCTGACCGGGGTACTCAAGTGCTGAATGTGGCAGATAATCAAACATTTCCTGCCCTGGCATCAACCATTTGCCTATCCTGGGAACAATATTGAAAAAAAACCAGTGAAAGATTTGCTTAATTAAAGGAACATTGACTTTTCCCACATCCAGACTCACCAGCACACCACCTGGCGTGAGTACCCTCAGAATTTCTTTCAAAGCTCCTGAAAGATTGGATACATTTCTAAGACCGAACCCGACTGTAACCGCATCAAACCGATTATCCGCAAAGGGCAGTTTCATGGCATCGCCCTGTAATAATTGCGGATGCGCCATTCCCGTTTTATAACGCTGTGACGCATGAAACAGCATTGCTGAAGAAAAATCCATCCCATAAACCTGTCCATCTGGAGCTTCATTCAACAGATATTGGGCAATGTCTCCAGTCCCACAGCATAAATCGAGACATGTGGCATTCCGACCAATTCCGGTCTGCCTCACCATGAACCGTTTCCACCAGCGATGCATTCCCATTGTGATCAAATCATTGAACAGATCATACTTTTCCGCGATCTCTCCAAATTTCTGTTGTACATAAACAGCTTTTGTCTCTATTTCCGGCATCTGATAGGTCATGAGTTTTTTCCAGGGAGTTATACAGACTGACTATTTTTAGACCCTATTTCTGATAATTTTTTAAGCGGATCCCAATGAGTATAGTTGATTTGACGAATTACAAAGTGATGCGGGGGAAGGCAATCAATAATATTGATCGCACAATTTTCCTGATAGAGTGACATCATATTCTGAAACGGAAGTCCCATGAAATGACACAGCAAGATCATATTTGTTCCGCCATGCGCGTAAACCACAATATTTTTGTGGTTGGATGAGAGAATTTTTTGAATTCCAGACAAATAATTTTGGTAAACATCCCTGAAACTCACGCCATCCGCCAGTTGAACTTCATTGTAAGGCAAGCAGGTTAAATCTTCTGTGAGCGTCAAATAGGCCTGGATAATTTGGCGATACGTAGGCGGTTGAGGGACATCCACTGGCAATTCATTGAGTTCGGGGATTGATGTCACAGACAAGTTTTGTAAATCCGCCAGCGGTTGCGCTGTTTGAAGTGTCCGTTGCATCCCACTACAAAAGATAGCATCCATGCGGATATGGGCATTTAAAAACTCCGCGATTAATTTTGCCTGCTCATGACCTTTACTGGTTAAAACGGCCTCTTGCCCTGGTACAATGGTTTCCAGGGCAGGATCAAACGTATGTCCATGCCTGATCAGAAACAGCCTTTGTAACGAGGAAACATTGAGCATAATCAAAATTTCTGGAAAATGTTAATAATTTTAACCTGCCGAATGTTCGACCATCCCAACACAAGATCAAGGCAAAATTCTGTCGCAAGCCCTATGAAAGAAGGGCAATCAGGACTTGACTTCACAAGGAACGTTATTACTTTCAGTTCCGCCCCAAAATATGGTTGGGCACATACGCTGTCGATAATAAGATTTCAGAAGTCATAACATAACACTTCGTCTATGGTATAAAACCATGCCTCGTTTATTTGCTATTGATTCCATGGCCATTTTGTATCGCAGTTATTTTGCGATGATCAGGTCTCCGCTGATCAATTCAAAAGGACTCAATACCAGTGGTGTCTTTGGATTTTTGACACAAATCATCAAAGTGATTGAAGAGGAATCCCCTGATTATCTGGCAGTCGTTTCTGATTCGATTGAGCCCACATTCAGGCATCAGCGTTTTCCTCAATACAAAGCAACCCGAGAAAAAATGCCTGAAGATCTGGTCACACAACTGCCCTATCTTTCCCGTCTGGTTCATGCGCTGAACCTTCCTTATCTGATCATGCCCGGTTATGAAGCCGATGACATCATCGGTACCCTGATGCGAGTGTGCGATGAACACGATATCGAAGGCATTATGGTGACCAGTGATAAAGATTATATGCAACTGATCTCTGATAAACGAATCATGTTGAACCATAAACAGGAAAAAATCAGAGCGCCACAAGTCCGTGAAAAATTTGGCTGTGCCCCCCATCAGGTGATTGAGGTCCTTGGACTCATGGGTGACAGTTCAGACAATGTTCCAGGCGTGCGAGGCATCGGTGAAAAAACCGCGATCAAGCTCATTCAGGACTATGGAAGCATTGATAATATTTACAAAAATCTGGAAACAATTCAGGGAGCCAAGCTTCGTGAAAATCTGGAAAACGGCAGAGAGCTGGCTTTTCTTTCCAGAGAACTGGTAACAATCCATTGTGAAGTCCCGATAGCGTTGGATTTGGAGTCATTGCATCTTGATAAGACACGACTTCACAACAACCCTGAATTTCATGAAATTCTAAAGGAACTTGAATTCAAATCATTCATTAAACGGTTTTCGGTCGTTCCATCATCCACCGCTGACGCCCCCCCCCCCAACAAGCCCCCCGCAGAGACGCTTCAGCGTTCGGAACAGTCTGAATCGTCGCCCGCCATTGAACACGACACTATCTGTCATTGCGTAAAAAAAATTGAAACCTGGAACCAGGTCGCAAAAAACATTCGACAGACAAAAATGTTCAGTTTCAATGTTTGGCCTGTGGGAACCGTTCCTATGAAAAATGATCAAATTGAAGGTATCGCGGTCAGTTACGACTCCAATGAAGTTTGGTATCTGGATTCAGAGTTGATTCAATCATCATACTCCAAAGTGATGTCTGTTTTTAAAGATCTGATGGAAGATCCTGCTATCACCAAGACAGGATTCGATTTGAAAGAGCGATTCCACCTGTTGATGGAATCAAATATTGTTCCCCAAGCCCCATTTTTTGATGTGATTGTGGCAAACCACCTGTTGGAACCTGTTTCCAAAAAACAGAATACGCTGGAATATCTGATTGAAAGCAGATTGTGCTGGAAAACAGGCCAGATTTCTCGAAAACAACCCGAAATGCAACTGTCTTTACTGCCTGATGAAGCACCCGAAATTGATATGCATTGCAGAAATATTGATGGCGCTCGTGACTTATTTGTTTTACTGCGGGAACAATTGATTCAGTCTGGTATGTGGGATTCATTTCAGACCGTTGAAATGCCTCTACTTTCTGTTCTGGTAGAGATTGAGCACAATGGCGTATCCATTGACACTTCACAATTGTCTGCAATTTCAATCGAGTTTGAAGAACGTTTAGAACAAATTTCCGCACAGGTTTTTCACCTTGCAGGAGAATCATTTAACATCAACTCTGTTCCTGATTTGCAGAAAATTCTGTATGAAAAAATGAATCTGCATCAAATATGCGGAATACGTCCCAGAAAAATCAAAATCGGAAATCAAATGTCAACCGATGAAGAAACTCTGGAAAAAATGCTGGAGCATCCCTTACCCCAAAAGATTCTGGAATATCGGGAACTGAACAAACTAAAGAATACATACATTGATCAATTGCCAACCTTTGTGAACAAGACAACAGGCCAAATTCATGCGTCCTTTCATCAAACGGTCACAGCGACCGGGCGCCTGTCTTCAGAAAACCCCAATTTACAGAACATTCCTGTCAGAACCATTGAAGGGCGCAGAATCCGCAAAGTATTCATCCCGTCTTCAGCCGAAAAAATTCTTATTTCAGCCGATTACAGTCAGATTGAATTGCGTATCGTTGCCCATTACTCTAAAGATCCCACTTTTTTAAAGGCTTATCGGGAAAATCAGGATATTCATGCGTTGACAGCCTCTGCTATTTTTAATGTTCCGATTGAAGATGTTTCCCGTGAGATGCGTTCCAGAGCCAAGGAAGTAAATTTTGGACTGATTTATCGTATGGGCCCTGAACGCCTTTCTGTCGTTACTCAGACTTCCAAATCGCAGGCAAAAGAATTTATTGAAAAATTTTTTCTTCGTTATCAGACAATCCATGCCTTACAGGAACAATTCATGGAACAGGCCAGAAAAGAAGGCTATAGTCTGACTTTGATGGGACGTCGCCGATATCTTCCTGAAATCAACGGAAAGGGACTTGCCAGAAGTCTTGCGGAAGGCGCGGCTGTCAATACTCCGATCCAGGGATCTGCCGCTGAAATAATAAAACTGGCCATGATTCGGATTCATGAACGTATTAAAAAACTGAAAATGCGTTCCAAAATGATTTTGACAGTTCATGATGAACTCGTATTTGACGCATTTGAAGATGAAGAATCACAACTAACCCAAGTGATAAAAGAAAATATGGAAAACGTAGTCACACTGGAAGTACCACTCGTGGTTGAGGTCGGAAGAGCGCATAATTGGCTTGAAGCCCATTGACAAATATGATCTGGAAATTTATAAAAACAATGTTAAAGAATCACAGAAAAGGTGTTGATACTCTTTCTTGAAAATGTTAGCTACACTTCAAAGAGCTATTTTCACGTGGTTATTTTGATAATCATTTTTATCTTTAATTGAGGAATGAACCGATGGATTTGAAAATCACACAGGATGGCAACAAATTTACCCTGGATGGTATTATCAATGAGTTTGCTAAATTTCAGCCATTGTTTGACTTTGAAGGTCCGGAAATCATTCTGAACCTCAAAAACATTTCCAGAATCAACTCCACCGGTGTTCGGGAATGGATCAATGCGATTGAAAAAATCAACACTGACATTGCAATATTTTTTGAAGATTGTCCTCCCGTGGTGGTCTATCAAATGACCATGATTCCAAACTTTACCGCACGAGCCAAAGTATTGTCAGTTTATGCGCCGTTTTATTGCGCTGAATGTGGAAATCAGGAAGATATTCTGATCACAATGGAAGGTTTCAATCTGGATGAGGGGCTTCCGGAAGTGAAATGCAAGGAATGCGGAGAAGCAATGGAATTTGATGATGATGAAGAGTCCTATTTTTATTTCATGGAACTTTCCTGATCGAAACTATGATTCATTCAACACCTGATGAATGATCTCCCTGGAAAAACCTCGTGTGTAAAGTTTATTCCACTGTTTTTGATAAGAAAGATTTTTAGAAGTTTTTTTGATCCACTCTAAATAATTCTTTGCCTTTTCAAGCCATAGATCATCATCTGCCTGTTCCCTTAATAATTTTTCAGCCACTTCTTTTGAAATTCCCTTCTGCTGAGCTTCCGCAAGAATCATATACGACCCGCAATCTTTTCTTGTCAGACGTGAAGATATGAATGCCTCGGCATAACGTTCGTCACTTTGAAAAGCATGTTGCTTCAAATGTTGAAGGCATTTTTCAATCAAGTGTGTTTCCTGAAACCGTGTTGTGAGTTTTTGAAATAATTCTCTGGAAGAATGTTCTCGAACAGCCAGAAACTCCATCGCTTTACGATAGATTGCTGAATAAATCTGATCTTCTTTTAATTGGAAAACTGTTTCAACACTCAAACTGGACTGAAGTGTTAAGCCAAGATCATTCACTTTCTTTTCTGGAATCAACAACGAATCACCATCGTTCAATAACAGCAACATCATGTTTGCGCTTTTTTTTCGCAATTCAACTATAAATACTTCTTGATGAGTCATAATCCGTCAATACCTTATCGTCCACAGGACAACCGAAATCTTCCCCGTGAAGTTTTTGAACGCAGGATTCAAAACAATCCCTATATCAGTCATATCTACGAGTATGAGTCATGGATTCTTCCTCATCCCGACCCCAAAGTTTTTCAACAAACCTACCTGGCTGACAGAAAAAACGCAAAAAATCATGTTGAACTAGGCTGTGGTTCAGGACAATATCTGATGATGCTGAGCCAACAATATCCTCTTGATTATTTTTATGGTTTTGAGATTCGATATAAACGAATCGTTCAGGCTGCCAGAAAACTTCAAAAACGGAATATTAACCACGTATTACTGATTAAAGACAAGGCTGAGTATCTTTCCGATTATTTTTCACCACGAAGCATTGATAGCCTGCATATCAATTTTCCAGATCCATGGGCTAAGGATTCTCAAAAAAAACATCGTTTACTCAATGAAAACAATCTCTCCACCATTGCTCTTTTGTTGAAAGAAACAGGATATTTGTCGTTTAAAACGGATCATGGCGAATATTTTGAAAGCGTATTCAACTTGATTCAAACAATGGCTTGTTACCAGGTTGCGGAATATACTCAGGATCTTCATCAAAGCCAATATAGTCCGCAAAATATCGAAACAGAATTTGAACATTTATTTAAAACTAAAGGCAATCCGCCCATTTTCTACATGAAAATTGTGAGGCGCGCAGTTTAAACCTGAGGTATTTAACATCCTCTTTTTTCCTTAATCCTCAATGGAGCGGTTTATGAAGGGTATCGTCTTGGCCGGAGGCACAGGCTCCCGGTTGTTTCCGTTAACCAAAGTCACCAACAAACACTTACTTCCTGTGGGCAACCAGCCCATGATTTTTCATCCGATTCAAAAACTGACAGAAGCTGGTATCGAGGAAATTCTGATTGTCACAGGCCTGGACCACATGGGAGATGTTGTCAATTTGCTGGGCAGCGGAAAAGATTTCAATTGTCGCTTCACTTACAAGGTTCAGGATGAAGCCGGTGGTATTGCCCAGGCACTGGGCCTGGCAGAGAATTTTGCCGGTGGATCTCCAGTCTGCGTTATTCTTGGCGATAATATCTTTGAAGACTCCATTGCGCCTTATGTTAAAAATTTTCAAAAACAGGAAACCGGCGCTAAAATTCTGATCAAGGAAGTGCATGATCCTCATCGCTACGGTGTGGCCGAAATCCATGGAAATCTCATCGTCGGGATCGAGGAAAAACCACAAGAACCCAAATCATCTTACTGTGTCACCGGAATTTATATGTATGACGCTCAAGTATTCAAAGTGATTCCAGTGCTGAAACCGTCAAACCGCGGAGAACTGGAAATTACTGATGTGAACAATTATTATCTCCATCAGAAACAAATGACCTTTGATATTCTTACCGGATGGTGGACCGATGCGGGGACTTTTCCTTCCTATCGTCTGGCAAATGAACTGGCTTTCAGTGAGGAGACAGCATGAGGATCATGATCACAGGCGGAGCCGGCTTTATTGGTTCCAATCTGATACTCCACTGGCTCCGAAAACACCCGGACGATGTCGTAATCAATTTTGACAAACTGACATATGCTGGCAATTTGCTGAATCTTGCCAGCATCCAGGATCTTGCCGGTTATCAGTTTGTTAAAGGCGATCTTTGCAATATCTCAGAAATTGAAGCCGTATTTGAAAAATATTCGGTAGACGCAGTGATCCATCTGGCCGCTGAATCCCATGTGGACCGTAGCATCCTTGGTCCGGGTGAATTCATTCAGACCAATATTGTTGGAACTTGGAATCTAATCGAAACCGCTCGAAAATATTGGAAGAACGATCTCTCTGGACACCGTTTCCATCATGTCAGCACCGATGAAGTTTATGGAACTCTTGGCGAAACTGGTTTTTTTACAGAAGATACACCCTATGCGCCTAATTCGCCCTATTCCGCCTCAAAAGCCTCCAGCGACCATATTGTAAGAGCCTATCACCACACCTATGGCATGAATGTGGTAACCACCAACTGCTCCAATAATTACGGTCCTTATCAATTTCCCGAAAAGTTATTGCCGCTACTGATTAAAAACTGCATGGAAAAACGCCCTGTCCCAGTGTATGGCAACGGTTCCAATATCCGTGACTGGCTGTATGTGAAGGATCATTGTGACGCAATCGAAACAGCTTTTTGTAAAGGGAAAACTGGCGAAAGCTATAATATTGGTGGTCTGAATGAATGGAAAAATATTGATATCGTTCATTATGTCTGTCGCAAGCTGGACACGATTCTTGATCGATCCGGAGCTGAATCCTGCCTGAATCTGATCACCTTTGTCAAAGATCGTCCAGGACATGATCAGCGTTATGCCATTGATGCCTCTAAAATTGAAAAAGAACTGGGATGGAAACCCAAATACAACTTTGAAGAGGGAATTAATGAGACCATTGACTGGTACATGAAAAACCAGGATTGGGTTCAAAAAGTCACAACTGGTACTTACCGTGATTATTATGAACGGCAATACAATCAACAGCCATAAAACTGCCGATTGCAATAAATCTCAGGATAATCACCGATACATACCATTTTCACAATCGGATAATGCTGCCAGTTTTTTACTGAGGGATGCCTATGTTTGTGCTGACGATGGTCTCGTAGAACATGATGGAATATTGTATTTTCATTTTCAGCACTATACGTGGGACTTACTGAATCCTGAAAAAAATCCTGCGCAGGGAGAACGCAAAAGACGTGTCTTCCGACGAATGGCTGAAGGAACTGTTGATAAAACACAGGCCCAATGGCTTTCCGGAAAATATATTCTAGGCATCAGTCCATTTATCAACAGTTATTATCATTTTATCTGTGATCTGCTGCCATATTTGACTCAGGCTCCCCCCTGGCCGTTGTTGATTCCAGCCCATTTACCTCCTTATTATGTAGCGTTTTTGCAACAGTGCGGCATTTTGACACTCACACTGTCTCCTCATCAGGTTTATCGGATCGAACAATTACTGATTCCGATGCGAACCATTCCTGATTGGAACGAATCAAAAATTTTAGTATTACAAAAATATTTTGATTCTCTCATCCCCAACAAGACTGAGAAACCACCATTCCGGAGAATTTATATTTCAAGAAAACTGGTACGAAGACGTCACTTGGTCAATGAAGAATCATTGTTGCCGCTCTTTCAAAAATATGGTTTTGTCAGAGTATTTATGGAAAAGCTGACCATCCGGGAACAAATCATGCTAATACGGGAAACATCTCATCTGATAACCCCCCATGGTGCGGCACTGGTCAATGTATTATTTGCTCACAAGGATCTGCGTTTACTTGAAATAAGACCGACGCTCAGCAGCGGACAATTCTGCTTTGAAGCCTTATGCAAATTCGGTTGGCCTGGGTACGAATATATTGTACCACCCCAAAAACCTGAATTTGTTTTGGATATTGAACTCTTAAAAAATGTTTTGGAACAATGGTTTGCCTAAACTGTTTCCAGAGGAGGATTGATGGCTCTCAAGACTGGAGAAAATGCGTTTATCATCCTGATGGAAACAGCCAGAGAAGATCCGCAGATAAGACAGCAACTGCTAAATCTTCTCAAAATAGACTCGTTCAATCGCCAATCCATGCTGAATACCTTTATGGAAGAAATGAGAATGAAGGGTGCTTCGTCTGAATTTATTGAAGCAGTGTCGTATCTGAAAGAAGAACATATCGCTGAAAAAGCGATTCAATTGATCACTGATGTCCGGCATCCAGTAATGCAACCACGATTATTAAATGGTTACTTGCTCTGGCTATTGATTATACTGGTCTGTCTGACAGTGTTTATTTTTTTTGGAAATATGATCAGGTGATGACAATGTGGTCCCCTTTCGGCAAAAAACAAAAATCAATGAGTCGATTTTCTCATGAAACATCCCGGCAGGACTGGGAAAATTTGCTCAATGAACTCTTCGACCTGGTGGTCAACTCTTGGAAAAATGGACTGGCTGTGATTTCCAACACCACCCAGAAAGGCATGGAAGATCCCACCGGAACTGTAACCATCAATCTCTGCTATCGTCTTAAAGAAGGACTTGATCCTGTGTTGAAGCAGGTCATTTCTCAATTCAACCGATCGGAATTTGAACGTATTTTCATCCTCGGAAGCAAAAATAAACCTGACTTGTCCGATTGCTATTCGCTGAAAAATCTTGGTCTCCCCAATAACACTCTGGTTTATCTGATCACACAAGCCAACAGCAAATCTGGAGAAAGAAAAAAAGCACTACTGGCATTTGCAGGCCCCTGTATCAAAAAAGATCTGGAGCAGAAACTTCTCAAGGCCACTGAAATTATCGGTAGCTCTGAAAGAATTCGTGAGATAGCCCCTGCGGCATCGATTCCACCCGCATTAAAACCAACCCAATTACGAAAGGTCAAACCTGCTCAAATCAAGGACCGTTTGAACTATCTGGAAAGCAAGGATGTGCTGAATTCCATGGAACAAAAAGAAAAGCAGGCTCTTGAGGATTTTCTAATGCATATGTTCAAAACCTCTGTGAACAAATAGAAACTGTTTTACTCAAATTGCTCTGCCCACGCTTTCATATCCGCCAAGGCTCGTTGTGACATCTTTGATTTACGTTCATGTCTTTTGACTGAATCCCCTAACGAATTCAACAATCCCAAATTTGAGTTCATCGGCTGAAACCTTTCAGGATGTGTTTCTGTAATGTATTTAACCAAACCACCCATCATTGTGGTTCGAGGAACTGCTGAAATGGTCTGACTTTTCATTGCCGCATACATATTCAAAGCTGCCAGGACTCCCATAGATGTTGATTCGATATAACCTTCCACTCCGGTGATTTGTCCTGCGAAAAACAGGCGTGATTCTGATTTCAATCTCAAACCTGAAGTTAGTAAAAGTGGGCTGTTGATAAATGTATTGCGATGGATTGAACCCATTCTCACAAATTCTGCTTCTTTCAAACCTGGAATCAATCTGAGCACTTCATTCTGTGCAGTCCATGTCATTTTGGTTTGAAATCCAACCATATTGAATAAACTTCCCGCCGCATTTTCCTGTCGTAACTGTACTACTGCATATGGCTTGATGGATGAATGGGGTGAGATGAGCCCCACAGGTTTCATCGGACCAAAGCGTAAGGTATCCCGGCCCCTTTCAGCCATGACCTCAATTGGCAGACATCCTTCAAAGGGTCTGGTTTCCTCGAAGGAATGAAGAGGAACTTTGGCGGCATGTTGGATTGCGTCAATGAATGCGTAATACTGAGTTGCATCCATCGGACAGTTGATATAGTCCGCATCTCCTTTGTCATAACGCGAAGCTTTAAACGCAACATTCATATCAATGGAATCAGCAGTCACCACAGGAGCAATCGCATCATAAAAATTAAGTGATTTCTGGCCTAAATATGTTTGAAGTGACTGGCTGAATTTTTCTGAGGTAAGCGGGCCCGTTGCAACCAGCACATAATCGTAGTTTTCCAGTATTTCTGTAATATCCGATATTTCTTTACGGAAAACGGAGAGAACGGGGATGCTTTCCAATGTTTCTGTGATTTTTTGAGAAAAGATATTTCTGTCAACGGCCAGTGCCTGTCCTGCAGGAACTTGTGCCTCACGAGCACTCTTCATAATCAGGGAATCCAATAATTCCAACTCAGCTTTTAACAGTCCATGCGCATTTTCATGAGACAGGCTTTTAAATGAGTTGGAACAGACAAGTTCCGCAAAACTTCCTGTTTGATGGGCACCTGTTGTCTGATCAGGTCGCATTTCATATAAATCTACCTCAATTCCTCTTTTTGTTAACTGCCATGCCGCTTCTGAACCGGCAAGTCCCGCACCGATAACCGCTACTTTATAAACCTTGCTCATGCAACATCCTTTCATGATCAATAATTGAGGATCAACAATTTTTGTATATTTACAGGGATTTTCCAACACATTCCTGAGAAAAGTGATCAACGAAAAACCCAATCACTTTTTTTATTGCCAATGATTAGTGGATTTCGTTATGTCTAAAGGAGACAATCGGTCTTTTTATCAATAAAGCACCTCAGAAGGAGACGTATTATGAGTGAAAAAGAAAAATTTCAGCAGGCTAGAGCAGCGGAACTCGAAGCCCATAAGGCCTCAATTGAAGAATTAAAGACTAAAGCAAAAACACAGGTAAACAAACTGGAAACCAGAATACAGCAAGAACTGGATCAACTGGAAGCCAACGTTCAGGAAATCATGGACACTGGTGATGAAACCTGGCAGGAAATCAAATCAAAAGTGGAAGATTTGAAAATCAAAACAAGGTCACAAATTGGAAAAACTGAAGCAAAGATGAAAGAAGAAGTCGAACAATTGGAAAAAGTGATTGAACGATCACGAAACAAACTACAAGAACTGGCAAATACCGGTGAAGACGCTTGGGAAGACATTAAAAAAGGGGTGGAAGGCGCATGGACCGATATGGGAAACTCCATCAAAAAAGCTTTGTCGCGTTTTAATGTTAAATAATAACAGATGACTCTGACAGGAAAAGAGATTCTTTGTCTCTTTTTCTGCATTAACCTTCAGACATATCAGATTCCACTGGTAAAGGTATTGCGATTTACTTGTTGAGTGATAGACTCCGGCCTTCCAATTGATTCAGCTTTTTTCACTTTTGTTTCAATATCAGCTTATGATCCGTCGGTCTGCAGGGCAGTCAAATGCGGATATTTCCTACTCGAACAATCTCAAAAACACCTTACAGAGCCTGTTTCGTTTTCAGGATGATATACCTCCGCCCCCGCCTGAATTTGTAGAAGTCAGTAGCATCACCTACATCAATTATAAAAAAATTCTGGAAATGTCGCGAAACACCATCGCCGTCATTAAATCAGAAGTTGTTGCTGTTGATGTTTCTGAAGTGAAAGATGTCCTGTTTATTCTTCAATTGGCCATTTACAGGACTTCCTATAAATTGAATATTCTGGACACACGTCTGGAACAACTGGAAACCTTTATCAGCAGTCAGGCAAACTGGAAAATACATTGGCCATGGACTAAATCCTATGATGCGCACGTCAAGAGCAAAAATCTGAAAACCGAATATGAAAAAGGAAAACAGCTACTGGATAAATTGAAATTTCAGCATCAGGAATTACAGCGCAGTATCCGGCAAATGGCTCTTGCCATGATAAAACATGACCTCCCGCCGGAAGAACATGAGCGCCTTCTCGCTGTTGAACTGCTGGAAGATACACGCACACATATATTCTATATTCTCGAATCAATTGATGAACATATCCACCAAGCACAGCAACTGAAAAAAATAGTCTATTATGAATCTGATCGAATTCAAATTTACAATGCCCTGTCCAAAATAAATCTTTTGATGAACACCCTGGACAATCATGTTCGAATTCTAAATTGGAATCCTGCTTTGTTTAACAATGAATTTGTAACCACGTTAAAAACAGGAGTCAAACGGGGAATTTTGTGGTATTTGTTTGATCGATACGTGTTTCGTTTGTTCACTCTCAGAGAACCGCCCTTGCGATTATTGATGGAACGTTTGGACCATTTGCTACAGCCTGAATCGTATCGGTTGAATCGGTATGCTGAGCAAGTCGCTGGTTTGCATTCATTGATTGGCCATTATCAGTTTGAAAACAATTTTACTGAAGGAAAAACCACTTCTTCCGACTCCATAGTAAATGATGAAGGCTTCACTGATGTTTTTGATTCTAATCCGCAACAAGAAAATGTAATTCTGGAAAAAGACCAACTTCCACAAGATTCAACACTTGAACTGAGCCTTGATATGGAAGAATTTTCCAAACTGAACAATGACTCAACCAAATTATGAGAAACATCTGATGATTCCAAATTTCATTGCATGGTTAAAAAACAGAGCACAGGAAAATGCTGTCAATTATTTAAAACATCAGGCAAATGCAAACCTGAACAATAAAGACTGGAGTCAGGCTGAAAAAACGCTCCTTAAAATCCTGGAACTGGATCCTGACCAGGAAGAAACCTTAATTTCATTGAGTTCTCTGTTGAGAAAAGAGAATCGTTTGGAAGAAGGTGTCACTCTGTTACGAAAAGCCATTGAAATCAATCCCTCTCATCTGGAAAAAATCCTGAAATTTGTTGAAGCTTATCAACTGAAAAAGGATTATGATTCCATGAAAAACCTGTTGTTCAGCATGTTGCAACAATTTCCTGAAGCTGTCCCATTAAGACTCTATCTTGCACAAAGATTATTCGAAAATTCACACATTCATGAGTCCCAAAATGAGCTTTATGAAGTGCTGAAATACGACCCTGCCAATCTTGAAGCCGATATTGGTCTGGCGTACTGTTTCATTGCTCATGGAAAAAAAGATAAAGCACTGGCACAGGTAGAAAAAATAAAGAAATTGTCCGAACCCAAAGCGAATGAAGTTTTATCCGCTATTTATCAAAACGTTCAAAATTTTTAATTGTATGCTGACATCCAAACAAAAACTTTATTTAAAAGGCCTGGCACATTCCCTGAAACCATTGGTCAATATTGGAAAACAGGGATTGACAGAGCCTCTTAAAAAACAAACTGACACCTACCTGACACAACATGAATTGATAAAAATTAAAATTCTTGAAGCCTGTCAGGAAGACAAAAAAATCTGTGCCCAAACGCTTTCAGAGCAAACGACATCCCAGGTTGTTCAGATCATTGGCCGAACCGTAGTTCTTTATCGTCCTCATCCAGAAGAACCCGTGATTATTCTCCCTTCAACCTGAATTTATTTCTGTCATCCAAGGCCTATTGATTATGGAATCAAAATTTTACATCACAACCCCCATTTATTATGTCAACAGTCACCCACATATCGGTCATGCTTATACCACCGTAGTGGCCGACGTGCTACGGCGCTATCATCAACTGTTTGAACAACCAACGTATTTTCTGACAGGTACTGATGAACACGGACAGAAAATCGCGGAATCGGCCAAAAAAGAAAATTGCACCCCCCAGGAATTCGTGAATCGGATATCACAGGAATTCAAAGATCTGTGGCCCCACCTGAATATTCAATATGACTATTTCGTTCGAACAACAGATTCTCATCATAAAGCCTTTGTTCAGTCCATTCTGAAAAAAATTTATGACAACGGTGAAATCTATTTAAGAGAATATGAAGGATTGTATTGTGTAGGTTGTGAACGATTTCTGGATGAAAGCGAACTGATCGAGGGCAAATGCCCTGATCACCAGAAAACCCCCGAACAACGACAAGAAAAAAACTATTTTTTTCAGATGAGTCGTTATCAGGATTGGCTTGTTCAATCTATCGAATCCAACCCTGAACTGATTTATCCGACCCGATATAGAAATGAAGTCCTTCAGTTTTTAAAATTTCCGCTTCAGGACTTATGTATCTCACGTCCGAAAGAGCGCTTGACCTGGGGCATTGAACTACCCTTTGACAGCAACTTTGTTACCTATGTCTGGTTTGACGCGTTGTTGAATTATGTCAGTGCGCTTGAGCATGAAAATCAATATGATCATTTCTGGCCTCATGTGCATCATTTGATCGGAAAAGACATCTTAAAAACTCATGCCATCTATTGGCCCTGCATGCTCCACGCGGCTGGAATCCCAATATTCAACCATTTGCTGGTTCATGGACATTGGGTCAGTTCCGGAAGCAAAATGAGCAAGTCCGTGGGAAATGTGATCAATCCCCTGGATATGAAGGATTTGGTAGGAATTGATGCGCTAAGGTATTTCTTAATCAGAGACATGAGTTTTGGTGAAGACTCTAACTTTACCCAGGAGCTCGTTATCACTCGTTACAATGGTGAATTGGCAAACAATATCGGCAATTTGATCAATCGCAGTATCAGCATGTGTAGGCAACATTTCAATCAATGTATTCCGCCAAGAGGTACACCCGAAGAAACTGAACAGCAGTTGTATCAGGTGTTTCACGATGGAGTGGCGCAAATAAAAAATTTCATAGAAGGATTTCAGTTGCACCGTGCTCTGGAAGTGGTTGCCACTCTAAGCAGTCACGTCAACAAATATCTCGACACCTGTGCTCCCTGGAATCTGGCCAAGCAGGAAAATTCAAGAGACAGGCTTGGAACTGTGCTGTATACCGCAGTCGATATGAGCCGAATTGTGGCAACCATTTTGTTGCCTGTCATGCCTGAAAAAATGACATCGGCCTTGGAGGCTATGGGAATCAGCAAGCCATCAACCTCCTGGAACGATCTTTGCCCGGGACTTTTGGTTGAAAATATTCAGATCCCGGCACCATCGCCCCTGTTTCCCAAGATAAAACCTGCTGAAGTACAACCTGAAACCAGGCAACAGCCACAGGAACATTCTGAAATGGTGGAAACAGACTCAGCCATGATCACCATTGATGAGTTCAGTAAAATGGTCCTGAAAGTTGGCAAAATATTATCGAGTGAAAAAGTAAAAAAATCTGATAAGCTTTTACATTCACAGGTTGATGTGGGCGAAGATAAACCCCGTTCAATTGTTTCAGGAATTGCTTTGCACTATCAGCCCGAAGAGATTATTGGTCGAAATGTGATGGTTGTCAGTAACCTTAAACCTGCCAAATTGAGAGGAATCCTCTCTGAAGGCATGATTTTATGTACTGATGATGGAACTAAACTCAACCTGGTTGAACCTCCTGCCGAGGTTCCCCCTGGAACTGTCATCAAATAAAGATTTCTTATTTAAACCTTATATAAAATTGCCATGCAAACTGTACTTACGGATTATAAGGAAGTCACCCCTGAAATCATTCAACGATATGATCGCTCAGGTCCTCGTTATACCAGTTATCCGACCGTTCCAATCTGGGATAAAGGAGAATTTTACTCTGAAGATTATGTCGAATTTCTGGAACGTGAAGGACAATCTGATAAATCCTTGTCTCTCTATATCCACCTGCCTTTCTGCAAGCGATTGTGTACTTTTTGCGGTTGCAACAAATTCATTACCAACAATCAGGACGTTGTTGAACAATATCTGACCACGGTTCAAACCGAACTGAAAATGATTTCCCAATATATGGGACCTCGAAAAACAGTGAAGCAACTCCATCTTGGCGGGGGAACCCCCACTCATCTTTCTGTTTCACAATTGCAAAAGTTAATAGCCACAGTTCATGAGTATTTTGATGTGGATTTTTCAGGTGAAATCGCATTTGAGGCTCATCCTAAAGTTACAAGAGAAACACATCTGAAAGCTCTTTATAATCTTGGCTTCCGGCGAGTGAGTTTCGGAGTACAGGATATTGATTCACAAGTCCAGAAAGCCATCAATCGTGATCAAACCTTGGAACAAACCCAGAAAACCTTTTATTCAGCCCGGGAAATTGGATATACCAGTATCAATATTGACTTGGTCTATGGATTGCCGAAACAATCGGTTGCTACATTTACCAGGACGATGGAAGAAGTAAACGCCATGCGTCCAGATCGACTGGCTATTTATAGTTTTGCATATATTCCGGAAATGTTCCGTACTCATAAAAAAGCCATTAAAGAACAGGATCTGCCCACACCAAAAGATAAAATTGCTATTTATATTGAATCGATCCGTTTTTTTACCGAGGCGGGATATGAGATGATCGGAATGGATCATTATGCAGGCCAAACCGATGAATTAGCCGTGGCTCAGGCAAACCATACCTTGCACAGAAATTTTATGGGTTACACCACACTAAAGGGCCTTAGCCAGATTGGTGTGGGAGTATCCTCTATCTCCGATTTTGGAGATGGATATTTTCAGAACGATAAGGAATTATCCATTTATATGGAACAAATCCAGCAGCAGAGGTTTCCTGTTGTGAGGAGAAAAGTTCTGGATAAAGATGATGTATTGCGGCGAGAATTGATTGAATCGCTGATGTGTCATTATTATTTACCCATACAGCAATTTGAAACCAGATATGAAATTAAGTTTCATGAATATTTTTCCGGCGAGATGGAATCCCTCAAAATTTTGGAACAGGAAGGATTACTGAGCATGGACAACCATGAGATCCGACTGACAAAACTGGGAACTTTATTCATGCGTAATGTTGCAATGGTTTTCGACCGATATCTTCATGATAAATCACGTATCTTTCATTTTTCGAGAACAGTATAAAATTCTCTTTTTGGGGGAAGCATGTCCAAACGTATTTTAGTAGTAGATGATTTGGCAACCCAAAGAGCCGCCGCCGCCTATACTCTGACTGGTGCGGGATATGAAATATTTCAGGCTGAAAATGGCGAAGACGCTATTTACCAGATGGAAGTATTGGGTGGAGTCCATCTGGTAATCGCTGATTTAAGCATGCCTGTGAAAGATGGACTTTCCTTATTAAAAACATTGAAACAAAATCTTCAATTTCGATCCATTCCAGTGCTCATGCTTCTAACTGAATCGCAAATTCCCCGAAAAGAAGAACTGCGTCAGGAAGGTGCCGCCGGTTGGATTCTGAAGCCCTATCAACCTGAACAATTATTTAGTATTGTGTCCAAACTGATTTCGTAAATTCGGTTTAGTTTTTTAAAAATCCTACACTTTATTACTCCATGAAAACACATGAAAATTTTACATCTGAAGAACAAGCACTTCTCAGCAGATATGTAACCAATACAGACAAAACCATTTTTGTTCTGACAAACCTGCCTGAAGTGATCAAAGGAGCGTTATTTTCACGCTACTCACGTTCAACCCTTGGTCTTCGTCAACTCCTGCTCCGTGAATTTATTCAGAATGAAGAATCTGAATTTCACGCTATTCAGGGAACACAATCCTCTGATAAAAGTCAGGAACAATCTATTTTGGCGATTGAACGTGCCCAAAATTTTTATGACAGGATTCTTGACGGTTATGGAGATGACTCCATCGGTGAACTGGGTGGAGCCCACCTTGCTCTGGAAAATATTTCTATCTTGGCTACCAAAATTATTGAGGATTGTCGTATTGGTGGCTCTCCGCTTGAAAAATCCACCCGCTACGTTGATTTTAGTCAAAAGGTGAATGGTGATTATCTGTTTTATAAAAATTCTCGCCTGCTCGAATCTCATCACAAGGATCGGTATCTTGAAATCAACCGGTATTTGTTTGACACCTATACCTCCATGATTGAACCGGTAACAAAGTTTGTAGAATATCTGATGCCACACACTGAGGGCGTGAACGATGCCGCCTATAAACGTTCTGTTAAAGCCAAGGCTCTGGATTTGCTCAGGGGATTGTTACCGGCGTCAACCATGACCAATATGGGCGTGTATGGGAATGGTAGATTTTTTGAGACCTTAATCTCAAAAATGCATGTGCAGGAAATTGGAGAGTTACAGCATATTGGACAGGATTGTTTTGAAGAATTATCCAAGGTTATCCCCTCTTTTATTCGCCGATCTCATCCGGAACATCGTCATTTCAAAAATTTTCAGGAATTTTTTCTTAAAAACAGAACTTTAATAAAAAGTTCCTGCAATCGCTATTTGTCAGGCAAACCAACCACCACTTCAGGTGTCCAATTAGTAGATTATGATACTGATGCTGAAAATAAACTGTTAACGGCACTTTTATATCCTCACACAGAATTATCCATGACTCAACTCATGGAAATCATGCGTAAGTTACCACTGTCTGAAAAAGTCGCCTTGATTGACCAACACGCAAATTTACGTGAGCATCGAAGACATAAACCCGGAAGAGCATTGGAGCAGATTTTTTATACGTTTGATATTGTTGGCGACTATGGAATGTATCGTGATCTTCAACGCCACCGAATGTTAACCCAGGAACGCCAATTATTGTCAACCCACCTTGGCTATATCACCCCACCTGAAATTGAACATTCCCGTATGGCCCCTAAATATCATGAGGCCATGTCAAAAGCCGCTGAGGTTTATGAAAAAATCGCTGAAGATTTTCCTGTTGACGCACAATATGTTGTTCCTTTGGCCTATAACATTCGCTGGTTTATGCATATCAATCTGCGATCATTGATGTGGTTGGTAGAATTGAGAAGTACTCCACAAGGTCATGAAAGTTATCGTAAAATTGCACAATCCATGTATCACGAAATTGAACGCGCTCATCCATTGCTCATCAAATATCTTAAATTTACGGATTTAAAGGAATATACCTTGGGACGTTTGGACTCAGAAATTCGTCAAGAACAAAAAAATGATCCTGGTCTGTAATTCGAAATGTTCATTTAAATCTTTGTGAGGCTGGAAAAATATGAAAACCGGCTTTTATTTTGATCCTGTTTTTTTTAGACACGAGACAGGACTCCATCCTGAAAATTCCAAACGCCTAGAATCTATTGAAAACAAAGTTGTTTCAAGCGAACTGTATTCAAAATTAGAAAAGCGTTCTGCCGTAAAAGCATCTCCTCAGGAAATCAGCACGATCCATTCTTATAATTTAATCGCTGAAGTAGAAGACGCTTGCTCTTCGGGTCTTAGTTATATTGGAACTACCGACTGCACCATTTCTCCTCAAACCTATGACGTTGCCCTTTACGCGGCTGGAACCGTGATTGAGGCCGTTACTCAGGTTTCTGAAAATCAAATGGATAATGCTTTTTGCGCTGTTCGTCCCCCAGGACATCATGCTGAATACGACCAGGCAATGGGCTTCTGTTTTTTCAACAATATCGCCATTGCCGCAGAGTTTTTATTAAAGAATTTCGGGTATCAACGGATTGCGATTATTGATATTGATGTCCACCATGGAAATGGTACCCAACACATTTTTGAAGACCGAAAAGATGTCCTTTATGTAAGCATCCATCAAGACCCGCGCACTTGCTATCCGGGAACCGGATTTGCACATGAAAACGGAAGAGGCGAAGGAAAAGGCTACACCCTGAATTATCCGATGAGACCAGGAGATGGTGACAGGGAATATACTGAAGTCTTCAAGAATTATTTGATTCCGGCCTGTAAAGAATATAAACCGGAATTTATACTGGTTTCAGCAGGATTTGACGCTCATGAAGATGATCCTTTGGCCTTCATGAATCTAAGTGACGCAGGATTCAGAATGATGTTCAACGAATTAAAAAAACTCGCTGAACATTGCTCTCAAGGCAAAATTGTAAGTGTGCTGGAAGGAGGGTATGCCTATGATGCTTTATCTCGATGTGTGCTTGATCATTTGACTATTTTTCAACAAGACCAACTGGAAAGTGATTGATACTATTTCGATACAAGCTTGCTTTCAAAATCAAGCAACCATTTTTTCTTGTCAACTCCGCTTGAATAGCCTGTCAAACTGCCATCTTTTCCTATCACCCGATGACATGGAACAATAATTGCCACCGGATTCATTCCATTAGCCTGTCCTGCAGCTCGAGCCCATGATTTTAGTCCCATTTGAACGGCTTGTTCTTCATAACTGATCGTTTTACCAAAGGGAATGGTTTGCAATACCTCCCATGCTTTTTTTTGGAAAGGTGTCCCATCTAAAAGAAGGGGTAAATCAAATATTTTTCTATTTCCTTGAAAATATTCACCAAGTTGCAGAATTGTTTGCTGAAGAACAGGAGTGATTTGTTGTTCCTTGATTTGATCCGATTCCACATTCTCTTGATAATCAAGCCTCGTCAGGAATCCATTTCGTTCTTCAACCAGAAGAGGTCCTAACGGAGAATTATAGACAAACATGGTTTCTGTATTCATACGGCCCCTATCAGTCTATACATTCAGCAATAATTGCATGAGGTCGCCTCTGCGTTTCTGAATATATTCTGGAAATATATTCACCTAAAATTCCCACGCAGGCCAAGTTTAATGAACCAAAAAACATGATCATAATAATCAGAGTTACAAAACCTGGTTGAACAACACCAATTGAAAAATATTTAATCAAAATATAACTGGTATAACTCACAGTAATGATTAACCCAAGAGTTCCTATAATTGTGATTATTCGTAAAGGGACTCTTGAAAAAGAAAATATTCCATCAAATGCAATTTTAAACAGTTTTTTTATACTATACCCTGATTCCCCAGCAAGGCGCTCTGAACGTTCATATTCAACCCCTGTCTGTTTAAATCCCACCCAGGCTCGTATCCCGCGCAAGAATGGATTTTGTTCACTCAGTTGCAACATTTGTTTCACTACTTCTTTCTTCATGACACAGAAATCCCCAGTATCTAAAGGCATATCGATATCGCTTAATATTTTTAAGATTCGATAAAAAGCATTATACGCATATACCTTGAACCATGATTCTTTCCTTTTTCTGCGCACACCATAAGCCACATCAAAACCTTCATCCAGGTATTTAAAAAACCCCGATAACAATGACGGAGGATCCTGCAAATCATCATCAATAATTGCGATATAATCTCCTTGACACAATGACAGACCTGTCCTGACCGCAGCTTGATGACCAAAATTTCGTGATAGCCTGAATCCTCTGATGTATGGATAACTGGTATGGAGTTGCTTCATCATATCAAAACTATTATCGGAACTTCCATCATCCACCATGATCAATTCCAAATTCCATGAATGAAGCGTTCTTTCCTTTTCTATCGCCTCCAGAAGAATTGGCATAATCTGGCTTGAATTATAGACTGGAATAATGATTGAGATGAGATGCATGTAGAAAAGATACTCAGGATCAATTGGAGAAAAGATAATTCAAGCAATTTTCCATTGAATGATGGATTGCAGAATAGTACTGGGTTGTATTGATGATCTGGTTTTTGTTTTGAATATATGATTGTCCGTCAACCAATTCATTTTCACATTCATCGGCAAGAATACGGACACTTTCAGGTGTGGCTTCCATATGAAACTGTAATGCCAACACTTTTTCCTGGTATAAAAATGCCTGATTTTGGCAACCATCACTGGTTGCCAAATGTATCGCACCATTGGGAATATCAAACGTATCACCATGCCATTGAAAGACTGTAAACGGAGAATCCAATTCTTTAAAGCATGAAATATTTTTTGCTTCAGGCTTCCATGTTACAGGAAACCAGCCAATTTCCTTATGGGAATTTTTATATACTTTAGATCCCAAGACGCTCGCCAATATTTGAGACCCAAGACATATTCCCAAAACAGGTTTACCCTGCTTCAATACTTGTTCAATCCAAAGCTTTTCCTCCACTAACCAAGGAAATAATTTATCATCATGAACCCCCATAGGTCCACCCAATATAATAACCGCATCCATGTTTCTTATAGAAGGCAGAGGTTGATTCTGAAATAATTTGGTAGATGTGAATATATGACCTGACTTTAGTCCCCATGCTTCAATTGCTGATAATGTTTCAAAGGGGACATGCTGTAAATAGTGAATCTTTGCCATTCTATTGTCGCTTTTGAGAATCAGAATAATAATGATATTGAGTTGTTTGCATTTCTTCTAGTTTGAGTTGATTTGCAATAGATTGTAATCGTTGAGGTCTTGTCAAATAATTGATTTCAATTTGCAATAACTCCAAACGAAGTTCGAGAGCATTTTTTTGCTTTTCCAATAACTGGACGTAATATCCATGTTGCAGATAATTCATCCATTGCCAAAGATAAAAAATCCCGGAAATCGCAATAACAAACGTTGTTAATAAAGTTAAATGAAACGATTTTAATAATCTGAACAACAGAAGGCTTTTTGTTGTTATTTTATTTTTAAACAATCGAGATTTTGATAATGATATCTGCATAATTTTCTTATTGAATTTAATTTTTGAAAATCAATTCAATTGGACACCCTGTAAAATCAAAATGATGTCTTATCTGATGGATTATATATTTTTTGTAAGCCTCATCAATCCTGTCCGGATGATTAGTTTTCAATACAAATGTAGGTGGTTTTGATTTAATTTGACTGCCATAGAAAATTTTTACTCTAGTCGGACCCTTGATTGATGGTTGATGTCGATTTACAATTTTGATCAAAATTTCATTAAAATCATGTGTTTTAATATGTCTATTCAGTTGCTGGCGAACTTTGTCAATGGCCTTAAATATATTATTCATATTTTCACCATTTTTAGCACTGACAAATACAATTGGAGCATAATCAACAAATTTCATTTTGTAATCAAAATCGTCCAGTAACGTTTTTTTATAATTTTCTAAAGCTAGAAGATCAATTTTGTTAAAAACAATAATTATCCCTTTTTTTCTTTGAGAAACATCACCTGCGATCCGCATAACCTGGTCTGTGATACCTTCAACAGAATCAATTATAAGTAAAACAATATCCGATCGTTCTATGGATTTGATAGAAGTAACAATACTGTAATGTTCGATTTTAGAGTTTACTTTCATCTTTTTTTTGATACCCGCAGTATCAATTAAAACAAAATTCTTATCCTGATATTTGAATTTCACATCTACTGAATCACGGGTTGTTCCAGCTTCATCACCAACAATCATCCGCTGTTGACCTAAGATCATATTGACTAACGATGATTTCCCGGCATTTGGCTTTCCCACAATAGCAATATGGCATGAATCCTCATCTTCATCATTGGTTTCAACAGCTTTTAATGGAATAATTTGATTGATATCCTCCAATAATTGTTCAATTCCAATGTTATGCGCACATGAAATAGTATTTATTTTTTCACCTGAATTAAAGAATTCATAGCTTTCATTTCTGCGTTTTTCATTATCTACTTTATTAACAACCAGAAAAACAGGTTTGTTAAATTTTTTACAGAAATATAGCATTTCATTGTCATACGAGGTCCATCCATTATTGACATCAGACATCACAATAATAGCATCTGATTCCTCTATAGCAACCTCAATTTGTTGATGTATTTGTGCCGATAATAATGATGATTCCGGATTATCCATTCCAGCGGTATCTACCAAGATGAATTCGTAGTCATCATAATTGATAATGGAATAATTTCTATCTCTTGTTACCCCTGGCATGTCATCAACAATAGCAGTTCTTTTTCGCTGAACTTTATTCAGAAATGAAGACTTGCCGACATTAGGACGCCCAATTATTGAAATCACTGGTAATTTTTTTTTCATATTTAGACATCCAGGTTTTTAACTCTTAATGCATTTTCTTCAATAAATAGCCTCCGTGGTTCAACTTGATCTCCCATCAATATTGTAAACATTGAGTCCGATTCAACCAGATCTTCTACAATAACTTTTTTTAATGCTCTTTTTTCAGGATTTAGCGTTGTGTCCCACAATTGCTCAGGATTCATTTCGCCTAACCCTTTGTATCTTTGAATGTAAACACCTTTTTTACCATAGCTTAATAAAAACTCCTTAATTTCTTTCCAATCCTGAAATATATGACTTTGCCCATTATCTTCAATGATATTGACCGTATCTTTACCTAGTATACTCTTTAATTTATTATATTGATTGAATAAAATATTGTATTCATACAAATCCAGACTTTCCAATCCAGATTCTGCAATTTTTATTATTTTTCCTTCAGATTCAATAGTCACCTGTTCTGTTTCCTCATTAATGTCAATTTGGATACCCTCAATTTTTTTAGAAATTTCAACCAATTGTTCCAGGAGTTTAATTTCATTATCATCCAGTTTAATTTCTTTTTTTAACAAAATATCTATCAAATCCAATAGATTAGGATTATGAGATATTTTATTTAATGATTCATAATGATGATATAGATCTTTAGATAACTTAGCTAAATTTTCTCCAGTAATTTCATTTTCACCAATCATTACTTTTAATTTTTTACTAGACAACTCAATTAGTTTTTCTGATAACTGGTCATCATTTAAAACATAAAATTCTTCCTTACCTTTTTTTATCTTATACAATGGTGGTTGGGCAATATACAGGTGTTGTTTTTCAAGGATTTCTGGCATTTGACGATAAAAGAAAGTTAGTACCAACGTCAATATGTGACTTCCATCAATATCAGCATCCGTCATTATAATAATTTTATGGTATCGAAGCTTTGATATATCAAAATCATCTTTTCCAATCCCTGTTCCCAATGCGGTAATCATTGTTCTGATTTCATCGCTCCCCAGCATCTTATCAAAACGTGCTTTTTCAACATTCAATATTTTACCTTTCAAGGGCAATATTGCCTGATTTTTCCGATCCCGTCCCTGCTTTGCGGATCCTCCAGCAGAATCACCTTCTACAAGAAACAATTCACTCAGGGCAGGATCTCTTTCTTGGCAATCTGCTAATTTTCCTGGTAATGAACTTATTTCAAGAGCATTTTTTCTTCTTGTCAGTTCTCTAGCTGTTTTTGCTGCAATCCTTGCTTTTTGAGCATCCACTGCTTTTTCAAGAAGTTTTTTTGCAACAACAGGATTTTCTTCAAAAAAAGTTGATAAATGCTCTGTGACCAAATTCTCAACTTTTCCCTTCACTTCCACATTGGTTAATTTGATTTTTTTCTGAGATTCAAACTGGGGATTACCCAGACGAATACTGACAACTAATGCAATTCCCTCTCTGACATCTTCCCCTGATAAATTTTCCTTTAACTGTATATTGTTTGCTGTTGCATAATTATTAAATGTTCTGGTTAAACCACCTTTCACACCTGATAAATGAGTTCCTCCTTCCATTGTATTAATATTATTAACGAAGGAATAAACCCTTTCATTATAGGTATCATTGTATTGAAATGCTACATCAATTTCCAGATTCTCTGATTTGCCACAAACATAAACAGGCTCAGGATGTAACACTGTTTTATTCATATTTAAATGTTCAATAAATGAAATAATCCCACCTTCATATTTAAATTCATGCACTTTATCATGGATATCATCTCGGATTATGATGCTTATCCCTTTATTTAAAAACGCCAGTTCTCTTAAACGCTGAGATAATGTTTCAAAATTAAAAACGATTTCAGGAAATATGCTAGAGTCCGGTAAAAATGTTGTTTTTGTGCCATGCTTTGAACTTTCCCTTATACGTTGAAGTTCTGTAACAGGAATACCTTTTGAATATTCCTGTTTCCATAAAAACCCTTCTCTTTCAACTTCAACAACCATCTTGATTGACAAAGCATTCACAACTGATGCACCCACACCATTCAATCCTCCAGAAACCTTATAACTGTTGGAATCAAACTTTCCGCCTGCATGTAGTGTGGTCATGATTAATTCTAATGCGGAAATTCCTTCCTGATGCATACCGATGGGTATTCCTCTTCCATTATCCTGAACTGTAATGCTGTTATCAGAATGAATTATTACCTCAATCGTATCACAATGACCTGCCAACGCTTCATCCACACTATTATCTACAATTTCAAAGACCAGATGATGTAGCGCAGTAAGATCAATTCCGCCAATATACATCCCTGGACGTTTTCTGACAGCTTCCAGCCCCTTTAAATGAGTAATTTGCGTTGCACCATAGTCTGTTGTTTCTTGTGTCATAGATATCCTTTTATTATTCACATGATAATTCTGCGTTTATCACTCTAAATTTTGTAAAATTCAGGGATACGTCATTTGTAAGATAAGTGGAAGTAACAAAAATTTGATTTGGCAAGCTACTCAAATAACTCATCAGATTTTTTGCAATATTTTGATCTAATTCAGAAAAAATATCATCAATAACCAAAATAGGGATAATTTGGTAACGATCAATAAAAATTTGGTTAACTGCTAATTTTAGTGCAAGACAACTAATTTTAAGCTCTCCCTTTGAAAAAAAAATTCGATCTTCATACTCATCCATAAAAAGCTGATAATTATCCTTGTGAGGTCCAATTAAGGAATATCCATATCTCAACTCTTTTTCCTTATATTCAAACAATTTATCTTCCCAAGAATCAGTATCAAGAATTGATGGTTCATAATTTAATTTTAGCAGTTCAAATCTACCTGTTAATGCAAAAAAAATCTGGGAAATTTTTTCATTTATTTCTTTGACGAATTTTTCTCGTTTCACAGTGATTATTTTCCCAAACTTGCTCAATAAATTATTCCAAATGTGCAGTTGAGAAATATCCTTTGTTTTTAGAAGCTTATTTTTCTGTTCAATCACATTGATATATTCTTGCAGTTCATGAATATATCCTGATGAAATTACAGAAATTGCTCTGTCAAATATTTTTTTTCTTTCAACTGAAGATGTTTTGAAGATTTGTGAGTCATCAGGGGCAAATGAGAGAGCAAAATATGCCTGGATATAACTGGATGCTTTTTTAGAGGGTGTATTATCCAGCCATATTTTTTTACCTTTTTTGGTAATTAATATTTTAACAAATTGTAATACCTGTTTATTTTCAATTTTTGCGTTAATAACGCAATATTCTCGAGTGTTTTTAATTAAATGATCCAGCTTATTTGTACGGAACGATGATAGATTGCATAAAAAAAATATTGCCTCAATAATATTTGTCTTTCCCTGACCATTTTCTCCCCAAAAAATATTATTTTGAGGAGAAAATTTTATGAAAGTGTGAGTGTAATTTCTATAATTTATTAATTCCAGTTCTCTAATTACCATTCAATTCTTAAAGGCATTATCACAGAGATGCAATCATCATTCTCTGGAGATCTTATTAATCCAGGAGCCATTGAAGTTTTTAAGTCAATTCTCACTTGAGTGTGTTGAACTACATTCAATGAATCCAATACGTATCTTGCATTGAAACCTATCTGCATTGATTCATTATTATAATCAATATCCATTTCATCACAGACTTCACCATAATCTGCTTTTTCACTTTCAATTCTTAATTTATTATTCCCAAAAATAAATTTGACTGGCTTCATTTTTTCATTGGTAATTGATGAAACAATACGAAGGGCATTTACCAAACGTTCTCTATCCATAATAGCAATCAATGGGTTATCTTTAGGTATAATTGGATCACAATTTGGAAATTTTCCTTCTATTAATCTTGTTTTAAACACCACAGACTTTCCTGAAAATTGGAGTGTATGTTCGTCAAAACTTATTTCAATGCTTTCATCAAATAAATGTATAGCTTTTCTAACTTCTGATAAAGCTTTTCTCGGAATTATTACTTCTGAAAAATTTTTATTCTCAATTTGTGATGTTCCATATGCTTGTGCTAGTCTATGACCATCCGTTGAAAGCCACCTCGTTCTTCCATTATAACTAGATAAACAAACCCCCATTAAGTTTCTGCGCGATTCATTTGTCTGTGAAGCATATAATGTTGCGTCTATACATTTTTTTAATTCATCCGAAGATATGATTAGTTTTTCTGGCAATTCTTCTATAACTGTTTGAGGATAGAGACCTACTTCGACTGATGGCAATTTCAGTTCAGATGAATCACTTGTTATATGTATCCATAGTTGTTCAGTAGATTTGATATGTATAGTATCCCCTTGGAATTCTTTGCAGATATCATATAGTTTTTTTGCACTTATACAGATACTTCCAGATTCTATAACTTCAGCAGAAAAATATTCCAAAATTGATATTTCATGATCAGTAGCAGAAAACTCTATGGTATATTGTTCATGATTTTCGATGCTTTTAAGTAAGAAGTTTGACAAGATAGGTTTTACGGAACTTTTATCAATGATGGAAATAATGTTTTGTAAAGCATCTTTTAATAATTCTTTTTTTATCTTAATTTCCATAGGATTTCCTTTAAACTTAATAGTAAAAGGTATTGAACCAAAGTTGATTTGGTCATTAAAACTCTAATATTAAAAATAAATTTTCACATTATTAATAGTATAATATGTTTGTGAAGTATATGTTCTGATGTTTGTATTTTATAAATATTGATAAATAAAGTGCAATCTTTGAATATAATGATAAATCCAAGCTTATAGAATGGTTGTTATGATAAGATTACAAGGTACTGATGGTATCAGAGGTAAAATTGGAAAATCAATAGATTATATGGGAGTTTCCCCTCAAGATTTATATTTGAATAAGGGGATTTTGACGGAAACCTTTTTTGAATTATATGTTTATAGTTACTGTAAATATTTGATAAGTCAAAAATTTATAAAAAATAACAATAAAATTGTAATTGGTTGGGATACAAGGGATAAAGAAGGCCATTTTAACGCATCTGCTGTTAATGGAATTTTAAAAGCTGGTTTAGATGCTATTGTAGTGGGAATTTCACCTACACCTGCAGTAGTTCTATATATGATTAATATTGAGGCCAGTTCATCAATTGTTTTAACAGCATCGCACAATCCTCCTGACCAGAATGGAATTAAAATATTTGCGGGGCATACTGCATTAAAATTATTACCCAAAGATGATATTAATTTATCAAAAATTGTTCTAGATACCTCATATGATGAGATAAAAAATTTAGAATTGTTAGGAAAAATCGAAAACCACGAAATTATATCAAACAAGATTTTTAATGATTATACATTAAATGAACCTAATTTTTGGGATAAAAAAAATATTTTATTGAATAATTCAATACTCGTTATTGATGCGGCCAATGGAGCTTATTCACCATCAATTACTAATATTTTTAATCAAATTGGTGATAACGTAGTGATCACTAATAATGACATTACAGCAGCAATTAACTATAAATCGGGGGTTGCTGATTTTGAAGGTTTAGGAATTATTGATTGGAATATGGCATGTAATGATTATGCTGAATATTCAACAATAAAGAAAATGTTTGAACTCGGAAATATTAATAGAGATAGGTTTAAACATTTTAATGAAACTCTTTATTGTACAATTTTTGATGGAGATGGCGATAGATGTTTTATTTTGGTTTATGAACCATTTGATAATAAACTACTTGTATTATCAGGTGATAAACTTTCGTTCATTCAAGCTCAATATTTGTTAGAGAATAATAGAGATAGTAAAGAAACTATATACATTAACACTGTAGAAAGTGATATTGAAACAATAAGAAATATAAAACAAACTGGTTTCAAAACAGTTCAGACAGCTGTTGGCGATAAATGGATTTTATGGGAAATATTTATCCACAATTGGAGTTTTCAAAAAGAATATTTATTGAATATATTCAGTAATAAAAATATACATTCAGAAATTTTTGAAATAATCGGTAAAATTGATGTACTTCTTGACTCTATGAGTTTGAGTCATGAGTATGAATCATTACCAATATCTCAATTATATTATGAACTAGATGTACTTCTTCTAAGATCTGGAAATCAATCATTATCGTCGGTATATCCCACTTTATCTTCTGTAATAGGTGCAGAAGAATCAGGGCATGTGATAACATCAGGATATTTAAATAACCAAAGGGTGTTTATTGGGAATGGATTAAAATCAGGATTAAATTCATTGGTTTCAATTGAATATTTTAAAACTAAGATGAGCATCCAAAATTTTTATCAATGGCTAGAAAATCCATTTTCAGTCGGATATCATATAAGTCAGCCTGTCTATTATGTTAATAAATCATTATTGATTCCTAATTCTGATTTTACTAAAAATATGGAGTCAACTTTTGGGCAAATTCTTCAAAAATATTTTCCAGAACAAAATATAAGAAATATATTTCGATCAGAAGAACCCGAAATGCTTTTTTTTGAAATAGAAGATAATAGTATTCCTTTGGCAACCGTATTTATCAGAAATTCAGGAACTGAAGATAAAATGTCTTTATACGTAAGAGGTAGTTATAAAATTAAAGAAACTTTGGATAAAATTGCTGATGAATTATATAAAATTGTTTTTTTTATAGTAAAAGATTTTAATAAAGATATCGTACTTGATGAGATGAATGTTATTCAGCAAATTCATAGTTTAATGACTGATATCTCAGTCAGATTTGTATCTTTAGATCGATTATTTAATGAAATGAAAAAACAAAAACTGATTTTTTTTCATAATAATCAGATAAAATTGTCTCAAATGGGTTATGAATATTTAAATTTTATTAATAATTCTGAACGTTCAGAATAAATGGAGTGATATGATATCAGATGAAAAGAAAAAAGATTTGGAATCAGCGCTTAACTTAATTGAAAGGCAGTTTGGCAAAGGCTCTATCATGAAGATGGATGATACAGCTATCATGAATATTCCTGTAGTTAGTTCAGGTGATATAGGATTGGACATTGCTTTAGGGGTTGGTGGATTGCCCAGAGGAAGAATTATTGAAATCTATGGGCCTGAGTCATCAGGGAAAACAACTCTTGCGCTAATGGCACTGGCCGAAGTTCAAAAATTGGGAGGTGTAGCTGCCTTTATTGATGCAGAACATGCTTTAGATAGGATGCATGCGAGAACTTTGGGGGTAAAAGTTGAAGAGTTGTTAATAGCACAACCTGATTATGGTGAACAAGCATTAGAAATTGCAGAACAACTGGTCAGGGTTGGAAAAGTTGATATGGTTGTTGTTGATTCAGTTGCGGCATTAGTTCCTAAAAGTGAATTAGAAGGCGATATGGGTGATTCGCATATGGGGTTACACGCAAGGTTAATGTCACAGGCATTACGGAAATTGACTGGTGTCGTTTCTAAATCAAATACCATATTGATCTTTATCAATCAACTTCGATCAAAAATTGGTGTGATGTTTGGTAATCCAGAAACAACAACTGGAGGAAATGCTTTAAAATTTTATGCAAGTATCCGGATTGATGTTAGAAAAGCATCACAATTAAAAGATGGTGATGAAATGAAGGGGCACAGAGTTAAAATAAAAATTGTGAAAAATAAAGTTGCAGCTCCGTTCAAAACTACAGAATTTGATATAATCTATGGGGAAGGAATTTCAAAAACTGGAAGTTTATTAGATCGAGCAGTGTTAGATGGGATTATTCAAAAAAGTGGAACATGGTATTCTTATGGTACAGAAAGGCTGGGACAAGGAAGAGAAAAAACAGAACAATATATGAAGGAAAATTCAGAAATGACAAATGAGATTGACGATAAAGTAAGACAACTTCATAAGTTAAAATCAGGTCAGGAGTCAGAGGTAGAGAATGGAAAAAAAGATTGATGATATTATAGAGGATCGAGAGCATTTTTTATCCTCTAAAATACCATCAGTATCCATAGCAGAATTAGATCATGATTCAATAGTGATTGATGTAAGGACGCCAGAAGAATATGATAATGGTCATATTCCTGGCGCAATTAATATTCCATTATTCAATGATGAACAAAGAACTATAATAGGAAAAATCTATAAACACCAAGGGAAAAAAAATGCAATAAATCAGGGCTATGATTATGTGGAACAAAATTTAAACAACTTCATTAATCAGTTAGTGCCTTATATGAATGACAAAGTTGTGATTTATTGTGCAAGAGGTGGGATGCGATCTGGGTCTGTAACTCATTTACTTATGAAATTAGGTGGAAGTAATGTCTTGCAGTTAGTTGGAGGATACAAATTTTACCGTCAGCACGTACTTCATTTTTTTGAGACATTTTCGATAAAATGTATAGTTTTGAATGGCAGAACTGGTACTGGAAAGACAGAGATAATAAATCAATTGGACCATTCAATTGATTTGGAAGGTTTAGCTCAACATAGGGGATCCTTATTTGGATTTATTGGACGTAAACCAAGGAATCAAAAAACGTTTGAAGGATTACTTTATAATGAAATAAATAAAAATTTTGATCATGTATTTATTGAAGGAGAAAGTAATAAAATTGGTAAGGTTTTTATTCCTAAAGGTTTATTTGAAAAAATGCAAAAGGGTGTGAATATTTTAGTTACTGCACCATTAGAACAAAGAGTACAAAGAATATTAAATGACTATAGATTTGATAATGAAGAGCAATATACCCAGATTTATCAAGTGATTCAGTCATTAAAAATATCATTGGGTAAAAAGAAAGTTGATTATCTTTGTGATTGCTTGGCCAATAATGATTTACCTGATTTGGTCAGAACTTTGCTCATCGAATATTATGATCCATTATATGATCATAAAATAGATAATAAAGAATATGCTTTAGAAGTATGTTCCTCAAATATTTTTGAGGCAAAGAAATCATTAGAAAAATTTAAATTTAGGCTCAAAAACAGAAATGAATAATAAACATTTTTATTATTGTATTTGTCTATTTATTTTTTTTCTAAATTATAAAATTACTTTTGCTGTTGTTACAAAATTAGGTGAATTTGCAGTAAGCTCAGACATTCACTTTGAACCCCTCCAATATCCATCCTTTGATTATTTATTTTCAGAGAATCCAACTCTCACTGATCCATATACGTTTTCTGTACCAGAAATTCATCTTTTTGACCAAGCTTCATTATTGTATCATAAAGGCTTTATACAGTTACGGGAAAATAAACTATTTTCTGCCGAAAATTTATTTGATCAAATAATAAATTCCTACCAGGAAAGTGATACATATTTACCCTCATTATTCTGGAAAGCCTATATTAAGATAAATAATAAATCTGAACAAGAAGCTGGAAAATATCTGAAATTGATAATTCAATCACCCAAACGAACTGAATATTTTTATGAAAGTGCGTATGTCCTTGTCATGATAAAAATTCGACAAGGGGTATATAATGATGCTATTGAGATTTTAGATAATTATTTAAAGGTAATAAAAGAAAATAAGAAACTGTCTATACGATTAATGAAATTAAAAATATATTGTCTGATACATTTGCAACGATGGGATGAAATAAAATTCCTGATTCAGAATATTCAGAATAATGATCGATCAATTCAAAGTTACTTACAACTCATCGCCATAAATTATAAATTAAAAAACTATCCAGAACTATATCAATTAATAGATCAATGTTTGTCAAAATTTCATAATGACAGAACTATTGACACAATTCTGTTAATTGGTATTTGGACTGCTCTGAAGGAAGAAAACAAAGAAATTGCTGAAAAATTTTTATGGATCATGAAAAATAGAGGAAACAAAACGGATAGTTTTAGGAAAATTCAAATAATTCATTTACTTCAAAATCATGATTTACAAAATGCATTGAACCTGTGGAATCAAATTACAATTACAAATATTAAGCAGGAATCATTGCAACTAGTATATAGATATATGTTACAAACAGAAAAATATGATCAAATCCTGAAATCAAATTTTGATAGTATATATTGGAAAACATGGTGGGATGAAAAAAAACTCATTGATGGAATAGCTTATCAAAAAACAACAAATACTCAAAAATCTGTAGAGATATATAAAGGCCTTGTTGATTCAAATCAAACTTCGAGTTCAATTAAAGAACAAGGAATGTTTTTGTTAATCAAATCATTCATTATTTTAAAAGATTTCAAACAGGCAGAATTATATTTAATTCAAATTATACAAAAATATCCATCATCCCTCAATATAGGTGAATACTATTTTTGGTATGGAATTGTCTTATATGAAATTGGTGAACACACTCATGCTTTGATGGCATTGAAACAAAATAATTTGGATTCAGAGATAGGAATCAATAGTACTGTAGCAATAGCTGAGTGGTATTATTTAAACCAGGACTGGGATCAAGCAACCCACTATTATGAACTAATTATTGAAAAATATTCGGGTAGTGATTATTCTCAGTTAGCTAAATTTAAATTAGCTAATATATTATATTTAACTCAAAATTATAATGAGGCAGAAGTTGTAATAAATGAGCTTGTTAGTAAGTCCGACAATAAAATAGCTTTTGATATTAATTTGTTACATGTCAAAATTCTGTCAAATCTAAATCGAATAGATCATGCAATAGAGTTGTTGGAAAATGAATTCAAACAAAATAGATTCAATAATCTTATAATTAGAGAATATTTTGATTTATTAGAAAAACAAAAAAAATATCAGAGAATTATTTCTTTTTCTCAAATAATGGAAAATAAACAATCAAGTGACATAGATCTATCATTTTTGTATATGAAAAAAGCAGATGCGTTATTAGCATTAAATAAAAAACAGGAAGCATCAGTTTTTTATGAGAAATTTTTAAATAATGCAGGAAGAGATCAGCGAGGCATTCATTATCGGGTTATAAAATTAAAATATGATTTATTAGAATATTTTGAATTTGAAAGGCAAGCAAAAGCCTTTATTCAAAATGATGTTGCAGATGAGTGGATGATCAAAGTTTTAGAATTGTTAACAAAGTATTATTCCGAAATAAAGGATTCGACACAGAAATTGCTATATATGGAAAGTTTGGCAAAAAACTATGAAAAAATTTTGAAAAACGGAATTGATAGTAAACAACAAGTTATAATCATGGTTAAAATAGGCAGGATCAATAACGAAATGAAAAAATATAGTATGGCTGAAATTTGGCTCAAGCAAGCCTTTGATTTAGCTAATCTATATTTTGATAAATGGAAAATATTTGATCAATTAGGGATTGCGGAATACGGTCAACAAAAATATTATGAGGCATCAACTAATTTTTTAAAAATATTGTATTTGGACAAAACTATTCAAAATCAAAAAAAAAATGAGTTAATAGAAAAAATTCAAGTGTGTTTAAAAAATGATAATTTATTGATGGAATCAAAAGCTTTATTTCAAAAATATTCTAGAGAATATGATCATGCTTCAGATACGCAAAATGACACGTTAATGGATTTATAGAAAGTCCATTGGATTTGTTTCACGTGAAACGGGATTAATATGAAATTTATTGTAGTGGCAATTGATGGACCAACTGGTGTTGGAAAAAGTACAATTACAAAACTGTTGGCTAAGAACAAACAATTAATGTATGTCGATACTGGAGCAATGTATCGTTGTTTAGCCTGGAAATGGGAGCAATACGGTTGTTTGGAAGAAATAAATATTTTAGATAAAATTGCCAATGAAACAGTTATTGAATTTCAGGACTCAGGAGAAATTTTCTGTGATGGAGAGAATGTAACTGAAACAATAAGGTCTGAAAAAATTTCAGCACTTGCATCAAAAATTAGTCAATTTTTACAAATTCGTTCTTCGATGAAGAATCAGCAACGACGTTTGGTTCATAACATGAGGAATCATTCACAGTTTAATGGCGCTGTATTGGAAGGACGCGATATTGGAACTGTTGTATTTCCAGATGCGGATGTTAAATTTTTTGTTGATGCAGATGCCTCAGTCAGGGCAAAAAGAAGATATGATCAATTGTCCCAAAAAGGAATTAATGCAAATTTTCAGGAAATACTGGATGCCTTGCAATTGAGAGATAAACAGGATGTATCACGAGAATTTGCACCATTAACCAAAGCAAATGATGCCATTGTTATTGATACCACGCATTTATCAATTGATGAAGTTATACACCAAATGATGTTTCATATTGATAAATTATCACTGATAAAATCATGAGTGCTTTCTAACAGATAAATGAACTAAATATTTATAAATCTGGTTATTTGTAAAAATCTATTATTGTCAACTGATGATCAACTGGAATAATTTTGATAGTTATATTTTTGATCTGGATGACACGTTAATCAACACAACTCAAGCAGTACAATCAGGATGGGAGTATGCCTTAAATAAGCATTCATTTAGAAATGATCTTTCACAAGAAAAAAAAATTAATTTGCTGAAAAAATTAATCAAATTTTTTGGATCATCTTCAGACAATGAATATTGGCATGCTTTTATCTTTGAACTTTCAAAAACATCCATTCGATATCCCAATCCGATAGCTACTGCTTTATGTGAAACATATCGGCAGGGATATTGGCAAGAATTGAAGGTTTCCTCACAAATTTTATCATTCCTCCAGTTTCTTTCCCTCAAAAAAAAACCATTGATACTAGTAACTAATGGTTGCCTTTCGTTTCAGATCAAAAAACTTCAGCATACAGGACTATCGACATATTTTGAGAACAGTGTGTTTTGTTCATCACAATATCAACCAGATCACCAAAAACCGTCTCCACATATGCTAATTCAGGTAAAAATGAAATATTGTGTGCAAAAATCAATTTTTATTGGTAATGCTAATTCAGATATTATTGCGGGTAATTTAGCTGGTATGGATACTGTGCTGATTTCTGAGAATACGCAGGAACAGGACTTAAAATTGATGGAACCGACATATACACTTTGCTGGAATGAAATCTTGATGAGTATGAAGGATAAATGAATACTAAACCATTTTTTAAGTTTGGGTATATAATTCCTATATCTGTTTATAAATGGATTCCTGTCCTTATACTTGAGCAATTTACAGATCAGTGCTGTCATTGTCAGGGGTCTGGTAAACATCCAAAATATATGTGCAACGAGCAGAAATGTACTTATTGTGGTGGAATTGGAAGAGTAAAAACAATGGTTCAGGAGGACTTGTGATGAAAACTGAACAACTAAAAACTATTCTGGAACAGCATCAACTATGGGTTTCATCGCAAGGAAAGCAAGGAATCCAAGCAAAAATGCAGCATGTAAAGATACCTAAAACTGATTTGCATGGGAAAATTTTGGACCAGATCTATTTTGAATATGCAGATCTTTGGAAATCAAATTTGAACAATACGAGTTTAATCTCGGCGCATTTGGAAGAAGCCTTTTTAGAAAGATCACATTTGGAAGGAGGGATACTTAAATATGCCTTTTTAGAAAATGCAAATTTATGGGGTGCTGATTTAAGATCTGCTAACCTGGAAGGTGCCCGACTGGAAAGGTGTCATCTTGAGAGTGCAAATTTAAATAAAACAATTTTTATCAAGGCTCGGATGATAGAAACATTTTTAACAGATGCATATCTTGTGGATGCTAATCTTGAGGGCGCAAATTTAGAGGAGGCTGGTCTAGTTGGTACTAATTTGATGAAAGCCAACTTTAAAGATACTATTTTAAGAGAAGCAAATTTAAGAAATGCAAATGCGCAATTTGCGTGTTTTGAAAATGCAAATTTGGAGAGATCAAATCTGGCACATACCCTTATGCAATTTGCTAATTTAAAAGGAGTAAATTTTAATATGGCACATTTAATAAATACCAATTTTGCAAGTGCCAATCTTGAAGAAACCAATTTAAATCAAGCCTATATTGAAAATTGTTTCTACAATGAACAGACTCAATTTCCAAAAGGCTTTATTCCAATGCATTATAGTTTTTTACAAATCTGATAATGACTATATCATCTCGAGTGAGCATAAATCCCCATCTTTTGTTCAAACCAAGCAGAAATCAAACCGGAAAATAATCCCTTAAAGTTTTTACTGATAATATTTCTTTTTGCTTCCAAGTGATCAGTTCTGTGAAATTGGGATCCAGGAAGTGCTATGAAGATTTAGTTTCAAGTACGGAAAAACTCGGAGAACCAATTTTCATTAGCGAATAATTCACGATTCTTGGAAATCTACCGATAAAGTCTTCATAAATAATCACATAAAAATATACAGGGTAACGTTCAGATGAATAGATCTATATATTTTAAAATGATGTTTGTGATTGAAGTATGTTTATTGACACCATCTGTTTGGGCTGGAGATATCATGCTGGAATTGGGTGTCAATTATGCGTCACCTCCAACAGGAAGTTTTCTTGATGAGCAGGTCGTCACAGGTGTGGATTATGTCTCTGGTCTAAGGCTTGCAACAAAATACACCTTTGAAAATGGATTGATGTTTGGCCGCGAAGCCCTAAGTACAGTTTATCAAGTCAAGTATGATGGTGCCGATTACTACCTTATCATTGTTCCAGGCAATTTTACATTAGGATGGGCATGGGGTGAGGACGTCAAATACATGCTGGAAGCGGGATTGCATGAAACTGCGACCGTTGCAATGCGGTCGAGATTATCTCCGAGAAATACTGATCATGTGCAATTAGTGGATAGTAACTGGTTTGGGGTTGCAATTGACTGGGGGGGAAGTGAGTTATTGGGGGTGATATTTACCATTCGCAACATGAGTCTGGGAATCAAAGATATTTATCATACAGGGTATGATCTGAACACCAATGAATTCAATTTTGGACTTGGAGGACGAGTTAGATGGTGATTTATAAATTTAATCTAGGATTGATTGGTAGATTGTTTGTTTTTTTGTGCTTGTTGGCTGGATGCAATGAAACTGATTGTGCGGATGTTTGTAATCAATTTATAGGAACAAAAACTTCTAATAGTCATTTTAAGAGTTTGTCAGGAATAGATATTCCGAATCCACAACGTGGTTTTTATCATCATACAGAGACGCATTCGAATCAGTATCAACTGTTGAAGATTGAAGATTTGCTGGCATATCGGCAGGAGGAGAATATCACATTGATTATGAGGGTTTTTTATATGGAGGATTTTGTGAATTCAGACATCACTCAAACCTATCTTGACTCAATACAAGCAGATTTTAATACAATTAGGGATGCGGCAATGCATGTGATTGTGAGGTTTGCTTATACAGACGAATTGAATAACGATCGTTTACCGCCTTTTGGAGATGCTACTAAGTCAAGAGTATTGAGTCATATCGATCAGTTGGCATCTGTCTTACAACAAAATAGTGATGTCATAGCCTTGATTCAGTCTGGATTTATTGGTGTTTATGGTGAATGGTATTATACAGATCATTTTGTAACAAACCCTGAAAAACCGGATAATGTAAAAAGTACAGATTACGCAGATAGGAGTGATGTGGTGTCCGCATTGCTGTCTGTTATTCCTGAAAATCGAATGATTCAGATTCGGACACCAAAAAATAAACAGAAAATATTGGAGGCAGAAGGGGGGAGGGCTGATGCGATTGTATCTACGGATTATTACAATGGATCGCGGATTGCCAGAATTGGTCATCATAATGATTGCTTTCTGGCAGACGAAACTGATGGAGGCACTTATGATAGTATTAATAGCGATAAAACATATCTTGCTCAGGAAACTGTCGCATTGCCAATGGGGGGCGAAACTTGTAGGGATACACGTTATGCCTCATTGAGGTCGTTATGTCCTGTAGCTCTAAAAGAATTGGCTCGGTTCCACTGGTCATTTCTGAATGTCGATTATAAGAAAGCTGTACTTGAAAGCTGGGATCGTTTGGTGCCTCCACATAATTGTCTGGATGAGGTTAAGCAAAAATTGGGTTATCGGTTTGTTTATAAAGACTCAGAGATAGATGCAATGGCATCTCCTGGAAGTCAGATACTGGTTAATATTTTATTAAAAAATGAAGGTTGGGCTGCTCCCTTCAATCCACGATTTGTTGAGTTACTGCTACGAAATATTTCGTCAGGGGAATTGTATGGGGTGCGGTTGCAAGATGATCCCCGTATGTGGTTTGGTCAGTCAGATTTTGCAATTGAACAGACAGTGTGTCTTCCTTCAAATATTTCTGAGGGTGAATATGAGTTGTTGTTGAGTTTGCCTGATCCAGAAACAGATTTATATTCCAGGCCGGAATATGCCATACGATTGGCAAATGAAAATATGTGGGAAGATATAACCGGATTCAATAAGCTTCCACCAACAATTACTGTTTTAAATTCAATGGAGTCGGTAGCTTGCGAAAGTGAGTTGGTGTTAGATTCAAGATGATATGTTTATTCTGAATGTTCAGAAAAATGATGAAGCATGACGGTCACAGGATAGGTGGCAGACAATCATCAGTAACACAAAAAACATATTGATTTCAAGGCTGAGTGGTGTTAGTAATGATTCGCTTACATGTTTAATAGAAAGGTTCAATGAAGAAAAAAATTTCATTTGAAGCAAGTCTGCAACAGTTAGAACTGATTGTGACAAAACTTGAGGAAGGTAGTCTGGATCTTGAAGAATCCATGAATGCTTTTGAGGAAGGCATAAAACTGAGTAGAACTTGTCAGCAATTTCTTGAAAAAGCAGAAAAGCGTATTGAAATTATTATGAAAAGTGAGAAGGGTGATTACGAGCAAATTGAGTTTGAACTCGAAAATTAATGTGTCCTGAAACGGGATGCATGATGAAACAATAATAACATCAAAAATTAGCTCTTTCTGGTTACTCTTGAAGTCATAGATTGTAACCGTGGCAAAAAGTTATTTAACATCGCAGACTGTGAATACAGATTCAACCCGTCCAGTGGCCATCCATATTGAAAATCCACAGACAGAAGTATTGGAACAGAAGGCTAATTAAAAAAACACTTAATTTATCGAAGTGTGAGCTCTGGAAGTATTCCTGCACGTTAGTTCTGTTTTTGCAAACGACAATTTAATGTTCAGCACGGAGGCATAAGAAAGGGCATTCATTAAATGATAGGGAGATGAATGTCAGAAATGTCTAAAAAAATGTTTGTTAATGTGGAAGATGATGAGACACGCATTGCATCCACGAATAATTCGAATCTAGAATACCTTTATATTGAACATACTCATCACGCACAATTAGCAGGAAATATTTATTGTGGAACCGTTGTCAAGGTCCAAACTTCTTTCCAGGCTGCGTTTATTGACTATGGCGCTGAGCGTCATGGTTTCTTGCCCGCATCTGATATAAACCCCAGACTTTTCAAATCCAGTCGTCCGACAAGAGGAAGACCTTCCATTGATCATTTGCTCAAACCAGGACAAACAGTTTTGGTTCAGGTGGTGAAAGATGAGATCGCTCATAAGGGCGCAACATTGACGACCAATATTTCGTTGCCTGGACGATTCATGGTGTTTATGCCAAACACCAGCAAAGGTGGTGTTTCTAAAAAGATTGATGATCCGGAACAGCGAAGCAGGCTAAAGCATCTACTCGAAGGATTGGCTAGCGAAGAAGGGGCTGCTATTGTCAGAACCGCTGGTGTCGATCGAAGTCTGAATGAACTGAAGCAGGATTTTTTATCGTTGAGAAGAAAATGGATCCAGATTCAACATAAATTTTCGTCTTCAACAAAACCTTGCCAACTATATCAGGAAGATGATGCGGTAGTACGTATGTTGAGAGATTATTTTACAGATGACATTGATGAAATCTGGATTGATGATCCTGAAGCATTTCAACGATCACTCGAATTTTTTAAAATTAATATTCCAAACAAACAAAAAAAACTACATTTGTATTTGGGGGAAAGATCACTGTTTGATGCTTATAGTATTGAAGAACAGATCGAAAAATTAAGTCTCAATGAAGTGCCTTTAATATCAGGTGGAAGCTTAGTGATTGATCCTACTGAAGCTCTGGTAGCAGTGGATGTCAACTCAGGCAAATCAAATCAGGAGCGATCCATTGAAGAAACAGCACTCAGGACAAATCTTGAAGCTGCTGAAGAAATTGCCAGACAACTCAGACTTCGTAATCTTGGCGGATTGATTGTCATAGATTTTATTGACATGGATCATGAAACAAACAGGAATAAGGTTATTGCAAAACTTGAAGAAAGTCTGGCTAATGATAAAGCCAAATGGACTGTTGGGAAAATATCCCAATTTGGACTCTTGGAGATGAGCCGTCAGAGAATTGCTAGCAGTCTGACGTATAATTGGAAAAGACTTTGTCCAACATGTCAGGGGACGGGGTACATTCTCTCAACTCTATCGCAAGCGAACGCTTTTATCCGGAAAATCAGGGAAATCATTGTTGATCGAACGGTGAGAGAAATCAGATGTCAGGTTCCGCTTGAAATATCTATTCACTTACTCAACACCAAGCGCAAGCAACTTTATCAAATGGAATTCGAGTTTGATACCCGAATTATAATTATTCCAAATCCAGCACTGAGTATTGGCGAGATTCCTGATTTTGATATAAGTTATCGTGAAAATATTGCAGAAAATGGAGAGATTGAAACCAAAGACAAGACGAAGGAAAAAGAAAAAAAAGACCGTTATAGAAGAAATCCAAGACGCAGAAATGTTAAGGAACGTGAAGATGAACCTGTTTCTGAGATTGATGAAATCCGACAGGAAGTGATTGCCTTCAATCGGGGAGACAAAAGTGAAGATACCAATGTCACACAGCCCGATTCCCAGGAAAAAATAGAATCCAGTGTGCAACCTGACTATGATGTGACTGAGAATGTTGTTCAGAATGAATCTGCTGTTCATGATGAGAATGACATTCCTGAGTTGCCTCAGAATGCTACTTCTATTGAAGAATCTCCTAATACAAAAACATCACTCACCACTCACCCTGGATTATTGTTCAGTAGTGTACATGAAGATGGTCCAAGGTATGTCAGACCAGTCAAGGTAAACGCCTGGAAAGAATATGTACGAACATTTTCTCCAGGAACTCTGATTTTCAGTAGCAGTCACCGGTTTGAAAAAGCGGATGTTTCAGATGATAACCCTGTCTCATCAGAAGTGACATTCCTCGAAACTCAGACGGACAGCTTGGTTGAAAATGCAGATTCTGAAAATCAAAATATCTCTGAAAACAAGGATACAATCCTCTCTATTGATTCTGAAACAACGGATGGTTCAGCAGAGAATGAGACAGAGTTGAATGTTGAATCTGAAATATTGGATGTGCAACATGAAGTTACTGAGAATCTTGAAGAAGAAGGATCTCATAAAGTAGAAAAACCGAACAAAGGGAGGACGTCATCCAAAAAAAATAATACGAAAACAGTTGTCAGTAAAAATTCTGCCAAAAAAGTAGGGAAATCTGGATCTGGGGCCGGTAAAACATCTCCTGGAAAAAAGAAAACTGAAGCAACAGAGACTACTGGTACAGAAGAAATATCTGCAGATCCTGAAGCATAACCTTTAATCTGGAATACAAATTTGTAAAGACTCAAAAAGGAGAAGACTCTTGATGGAAAAAATACAATTGTATTCCAGAATACCTTCCATCTCAGAAGTAGATCATTGGCTTCGAACCAATAAATTACCCTTTGGCAAAAGGGTTCGTTCCGAAGTTCAGGCGATTCTTTCTGAACTTAGAATGAAGATTCAGAATATCGAGGAAGAGTCAGCGTTCCAGTATGAAAACAAACAGGAGATACTCGATCATATTTTAATCCGGTTTATTGGAAAACAACATGAGAAGACTTCTAATGTAATCAATGCCACAGGGATAGTTGTTCATACGAATCTGGGGAGGTCACCACTGTCTCTTGAAATACTGACTCCGTTGTTGAAACAATGGAGTTGTTATACACCACTTGAGTACAACCTAGCTACGGGTACACGTGGTGAGCGGGGACACAAAATCATCGAATATTTAAAGCTCCTTTCAGGAGCACCTGAAGCGTTAGTGGTTAATAATAATGCTTCTGCTGTATTTTTAATGCTGTTTGCATTGGCAAAAGGCAAAGAAGTCATTGTCTCACGGGGAGAGCTTGTGGAGATTGGTGGCAGTTTTCGAATTCCTGATATCATGCGAGCAGCCGATGTTAAATTGATTGAGGTTGGCACAACGAACAGAACTCGATTGTCAGATTATGAAAATGCAATTTCTGAAAATACAGTAGGTTTTCTAAAAGTTCATCCTTCAAATTATGTCATTCATGGATTTGTCGAAGAAGTTTCTACGGGAGCACTAGCTGAGCTAGCCAGCAAACATGATTTGAAAACTTTTTATGATTTGGGCAGTGGAACTTTTTATCAGTTCAAACAACCTCAACTGGCATCCATTCAGACGATTCAACAGGAATGGAATGAGGGAGTTGATATTTTAAGTTTTAGTGGTGATAAATTGCTGGGCAGTGTTCAGGCAGGTATTGTTTTGGGAAAAACGGATCTCATTACAAAGTTAAGAAAAAATCCGCTTTATCGTGCTTTTCGTTTAGATAAAATCACACTGAGTATTCTCGAATCCACGCTGATTTCTTATTTGGAAATGAAGGACTATCCGGAACACAATCTAACAATCCAGTTACTTGAACAACCCATTGATGTTATTGAAAAGAGGGCAATAAAAGTTTTAAAGTCATTAGACGGATGTCTTGGCCCAGGTTGGAAAATAAATTTGATAGAAACGCTGTCTCTTACAGGTGGTGGTGCATTGCCTGAATTGTATCTGCGATCTTATGGGTTGCTGGTGGAGCATCCTGATAAATCTGCAAACATCATTCAAAAATTATTGAGGGAATCAAGCATTCCAATAATAACAAGGATTGAAAATAAATGTGTGATTCTTGATTTTAGGACAGTTTTTGATGAAGACTGTGAAAGTGTTTCAAAAAACCTTCAACTCTTGTGTTCGTGATGACAACTGCGCCATTACTGGAAATCAGGAATGTATATAAAAAGTATGGTTATCGTACCATTTTAAGAGACATTAGTTTTTCTGTAAGTGCAGGAGAATGCATATTATTGCTTGGTCATAACGGTGCGGGAAAAACAAGTTTGACACGATTGATCTGTGCTTTATCACAACCCAATCATGGAACATTATATTTCAAAGGTCAGCCTTTTTCTCAATCCAAACAGGAAGTCCATAAATCAATTGGGGTTATTTCGCATAGCAGTCGATTGTATCATGATCTGAATGCATGGGAAAATCTGAAAGTGTTTGGAACACTATATGGTGTGCCACAATTAAAACAAAAAATACCCAAAGTCCTGGAAATGGTTGAATTAACTTCCGCAACCTATATGCCGGTTTATACTTTCAGCAGCGGAATGCTGAAGCGCTTAATGATAGCTCGAATAATGCTATACAAGCCGGAATTACTTATTCTTGATGAACCCTATACGGGATTGGATCCTCATTTTGTGAAAATGCTGCAAATTTATTTAAAAAATCACATTCAGCAAGGAAATACTGCGTTTCTAATCACCCATCAACTTTCATTAGGATTGGAAATCGCTACCCGAGGATTATTACTTCATCAACAACAAGTTCAGCAGGATGTTCCCATCTCAGATCTTCCTGTGGAGCAATGGACCCATTTTCTTGAAAATGCTAAAATATAATACCTACTTCTCTGATCCTCAGCAACTCCCACAACTAAAAAAGTCTCCAGTTCGTGAAGTCATTCTGGAACATTCAGTATTAAGCCGTTTTGGTTTCTGGAACACTGAAACACTGCTGAAATGGGCAGATATCTTGAAAAATGAAGGATTTGAACTGTTGTTGCAATGGGACATTTTGACTACCCAGGATGGGTTGGGAGAATGTCTGGATGTAATACAACAATTACCGATGCATTGGTTTAAGGCTATCAGAGTCAAAGACCTCGGGGCTGCGCAATGGTTATTGGAAAATAGGCCTGAGGGTGCAATGCATTTATTGCTTGATACCGGTAACCATAATTTGTTTGCGGTGAAGCGTTGGCAACAATACTTCAAGGGGCCCTTGAAACGCATTGTCCTATCCTCAGAATTGCCGGGCTACCGTCTGAAAGAATATACAGATGAATTGGAAATCCCCTGTGAGGTGCTCGGCGTAGGTAAAATCCTGTTTTTTTATACACCACGGCAATTACTGACACCTCTCGGATTTGAAAAGCTCAATGGCAATATTCAGATGACAGCTCAGGAAAATCTCACGTTCCAGCGTCATTTTCCAACAATTGAGAATCAACATGGAACTTTTATGTTTCATGATAGAGATCTTTTTTTACTTGATCAACTGGATGAAGTACAGGCAACCGGAATCGATACGTTGAGATTGGACCTACGCTTTGGCACACCATCGGACTGGATTCATGAATTGGCGCAACTGAATTCAGAAAGAGAATCTGCGTTGAAAAACAAATGGCCTATAAAAACAACACATGGGTTTTTTAGAACAAATCGAACAGACAAACCTATTGAGTTGATTAAAAATAAATATTTGAAACTGCACCAGGGGGATTTGTTGGGGCAGGTCGTTGAAGCGGTTAAAGGGGATTATATCGCATTAATGTCCAGGAAACCATTTGATTTGGGGGATCATTTATTAATAATAACGCCGGCCGGGAAAAAAATTGAGGTAACTCTGTCTTCTATTCAAACAATTTCTGGAAAAAGTGTTCAGCAGGCTCAAGATTCGGGATTATGGCTGATTCCACATCAGAAATTTGTGACACAGAAATCACTGGTTTATAAAATCATTGAAGCTTTATGAAAACAATTCATCCCCTTTATTTGTGTGCACGTCATAATCTTGTCGTAATCTTCCAATGATAGATAGAAGACGGGCCAGCACCTGATGGGGGTGTTTAATGGCCTCCTCAAAAGTAAATGTGCTGAAAAAATCCTGTTCAAGGGAATGAAGAGGTTCAATGATCATATAAGTTGGTTCTGAAATATTAAACCAGCGTCGTCGAGGTTGGAATATACTGAAAAAAACATCGCAAGCAACGTCAGATGGCGGTTTGCCCGGGTGATAGGCTACAGAATGGTTGTGATTCGAAGCTGGGGAATATTCTACAACAAGATTAGCCTGTTTCATCTGTTGCAGGATATAACGTAACCTCTGATCACTGAGGGATATAACTTCCTGCATGGTTTCAATGGATGCCAGTTGGGACTGTTGATAATAGCGATGGCAAATGAATAAATAGATTCGTGTCGCGCTGATAGCAAGTGATTCCTGGTTATCTAAAACCAGATGCTCTCTGAAATCATTAGCTCGATAGGTTTGCCAAATATAAGTAATCAAAGCTCCAAGAAGAATCACCAGCCAAACAATATAAATCCACAGAATTAGAATTGGAATTACTGCCAGAGATCCATAAAGTTTCTGATAACCGAATATTTCAATAAAATAAACATTCAGTGAAAGGTAACACAACTGGATCATCGAAGAAGAAAAAATAGCCCCCATGAGTGCGGCTCCTTTACGAACGAAAACAATGGGTATGAAGGCATACATCAGAAAAAGCAGGATGCCAGATGATAGAACAGGAATAATAAAACTGGTTGCATAAATAAAAAAGCCATTGGACATGCTTTCAAATATAGGCATTTTTTGAATAAAAGTTGTAAATGAAACCGAAATAAAAATTCCTAAGGGGCCCAGAATTATGATCATCAAAAAAATCATTATATTCTCATTCCATTTCCTTTTATCATCCACTTCCCACATATCATTGATTACTTTGTCAATTCTATTGTAAAATAGGAGGCCAAGCAACATGAAGGTAGATAAACCAAAAGTTCCGGTGGCCTTTGAGGTATTGGCCACTTGTTCCAGATATTTAAAAATGACATCACCATATTGAGGAATAAAATGGTTGGCAATGTAAGTTTTTATTTCAATTTTGCTTTGAGGATGGTTGGAAATGGCGCCAATGACTGAAAAAAATATGGCAAAAATGGGTACTAATGATAACAGTGAGACAAAAGTTAAAGACTGTGCCGTTTCAAGCAATCGTTTTTTCCAGATGTTTTGTATTAGAATTCTGAAAAACCGATAGATAGTGACACTCTTTTTATAAGTAAAAGTGTGGGTTACTAGAAATTTATTGAGGGTTTTCGAACTGAGTCTGAAATGATTTAAAATTCTAGGGAATTCTGTCATGGGTATTTTTACATCCTGTTCTTTTTGTTTGATTCGTGTATAAGCCAGCAAGGTATTGCAAAAGATTGGCCTTGATTCTGTGCTTTTGTAAATGAGTTCGAATCAATGCGGAATTTATCGATATTGATCGAAAGGGTTGCTCTTCTTCGGAATAGTTTTTCTGTCCAAATTTGAATCACCTCTGTTTCTTAAAGGGATAGTATGAGCCAAGATAAAACAAATATAACAAGTACCAATCCTGATTCAGGAAAAAATACTAACAAAACTAAAAGTCCATCCAATCCAGAGACTAAAGTGGTACAGGAACCAATGGCACCATTGTATCCTAAAAGCTATCCATCAATTAATCCTGCGACCGGGGAACTCAATAGTGATGTGGAATGTACGCCTTTAGATGCTTTTCCCAAAATTTTTAATGATGCCAGAAAAGCTCAGGAAATTTGGGCTGAAATGAGCTTTGACCAGCGCAAGGAACACATTTTGCGGATGCGTGATTATTTGATTGAAAACGCTGAGGCTATTTCGCGTGTGATTGCTAAAGATACTGGAAAAACCCTTTCGGATGGTTTTCAGACAGAAGTTTTACCATCAATTTTTGCGACAGATTGGTATGCAAAAAAGACCCATAGATTTCTCAAAAAAGAACGGGTTGCTCCCTCAAACGTTCTTTTTGCTAACAAACAAAGTTACATTTTAAGAATGCCTTTGGGTGTGGTGGGAATTATTACACCATGGAATTATCCTTTTGCTATTCCCTGGAGCGAAATTGTCATGGCGTTGATGGCTGGTAATGGGGTTGTGTTTAAAACATCAGAAGACACTCCGCTGGTTGGTCAAGAAATTCAGAAAGTGATTGATGCGGGACAACTGCCCAAAGGCTTGTGCCGATTTGTGATGGGAGAAGGATCACAAGTTTCAAAAGCGATGTTTGAAAATGGGGTGAATAAAATATTCTTTACTGGAAGTGTCCGGGTGGGAAAACTGTTGATGAAACAAGGTTCTGAGTATCTGGTTCCCGTGTCTCTTGAACTCGGTGGAAATGACGCTGCAATTATTCTGGAAGATGCTAATCTTGAACGAGCCGCTAATGGTGTTGTATGGGCTGGATTTCAGAATAGCGGACAAACGTGTGCAGGTGTGGAACGGGTTTATGTTCAAGAATCCATTTATGAAGAATTTATGAAATTGGTTCGAGAAAAAACTATCCAGCTTCGTCAAGGTGCTGATACCGGCAAATTTGATATTGATGTCGGTTCCATGACAACAGTAAGACAACTAGAGACGGTTCGACGCCATGTTGATGACGCATTGAAAAAAGGAGCGGTTATTACAGCTCAAACCAAAGTAAAAACTACAAAAGGAAACTTCTATCCTGCTACGGTATTGGAAAATGTTAATCACACCATGGCTGTCATGATGGAGGAAACATTTGGTCCGTTGATCGCGTGTATGAAATTCAAATCGGATGACGAAGCTATCTCACTGGCCAATGATTCCGATCTTGGCTTGACTTCAAGTGTCTGGACTATGGACTCTGAACGAGGACAGTTTATTGCCAAAAAACTGGAAACAGGAATTACAACAATAAATGACCACGTCTTTACGCATGGTCTACCCGAATTGCCTTGGTTAGGTTGGAAAAACAGTGGTATTGGCTCAACACATTCTCACCTTGGATTAGAAGAAATGACCAAACCCAAGGTGGTTAATTATGATCTTGCTCCAAATCTGAATTCAAATCTATGGTGGTTTCCACATCGAAAAATTACGTTTGATGCCTTGATCGATACACCAAAACTGATTTTTGGAAGTTTGCAGGAACGTGCAGATTCGTTGTCGAAGATCATGCCAAAACTGATCAGAGATCCTCTTGTAAAAGAAAAGTTGTTTTTTGTTCTCAAGCGAACAGGACTTCGAGTGAGAAAAACTATTTCAGAAATAAATGAAATGCCTTCAGATGACGACAATTAGGGAGCAACTCTTATTTTGAAACAGGAACCAAAATTTTTTGGTAGCTTAACCGGGTTCCTGTTACCATTTCTACTATTCCAAGATCAATTCGAACAGAATCGCCATTTTCAATCGCAGACAATGTGAGAGGGATTAGTGCTTCTGTTTCCTGTTTTCCTTTAAGCCAATAATAAGCAACAGGGATATTCAGGGGTGTCTGATTTTTCCACACATGGAAGGAAACTTTAAAAAAGCGCGAAACAATATCAGGGTTTACAACCTTATATATGAGTTCACCATTCAAATTATTGACTTCCGGGTGAAGTGATGACGGTTTAAAAGTGAACCGAGAAACAAAAATATCTTTTTCACCGGGTATTCTGTACCTGGAGTAAATTCTTTCCAGAGCACCTTTCCAGATTTTCTTGACATAATCGGTTTCACTAAGATGCATGCGTTTCATCAAAACAGGAACATCATTTTCAGAGCCGAACATTCCCAAAAAAAATGCTAGACGCCAGCGAATATTTTCGTCAAGAGTTTCGTTGTCGACCTTTTGCCGGATTACTCCTAATGAGAATTCAGGAAACAATAAAAATGCATCCATTGCACGAATTCTTGTCGCAAGTGAATAATCACCAAGTTCAGTCAGCCATTGATTTCTAAGATTGTTCTGAACCATCTCTTCAATCATACTCGCGGAGATATGACTGGAAAATAAAACAAATATAATAATAAGAAAATTGCGTTTTAATATCATCGATCTTTTATCAGGGAAATTGTATGGAACATATTCAATATGAAATAAACGCCTTTGTCAGCGCAGAGGAATTTATAAAATTGCTTCATGCGTCAACGTTAGCATCACGAAGGCCTGTTGATGATCAAGGTTGTATCGAAAGTATGTTGAAACACGCAAATTTAATTGTTTCAGCAAGGTCAGGTTGCCAACTGGTAGGGATCGCAAGATCGGTCACCGATTTTAGCTACTGTTGTTATCTTTCTGATTTAGCCGTAGATCATTCTTGTCAAAAACAAGGAATTGGCAAACAATTGATTTACTGGACTCAAAAACAACTTGGGCCTAAATGCAAGATCATTTTGCTCTCAGCTCCCGGAGCCGTGAACTATTATCCTCATATTGGTTTCTTCAAACATGAGCAGGCATGGATCTTACCTCCTGAGGTGGAACTGAAATAAATCATTAAAATCAAATGCTTTATCCTGTTTAGCAAGGTTGTGCTAATTTAAAAATAATTCCTGAAATATTTTCAAGGATTGTTCCATGCACCAGCAAATATTCTCTTCTCAAATATCCAGATTGCCAGTTTGGGCAATATTTCAGCGATTTTTTTTAAATCACCCTTCTGAATTATTGGTTCATGCTATTGCAACTCTTGGTCTTATGGCCAGAATTTCCTGGAAAGAGCAGGGTTTTCAGCACGAAGAAATCCAGTATATGGCTAGTCAACTGGCTGAAATTCTAAATATTAGCCAGGAAGAAGTTAATTCATTGATACTTGAACTCAAAGCAATTCAATGGCGAACTTCTTTTGCTGAAAAGCAACTTTTTGAGCAATTTTTCAGGTTTGAGTGTGATCGTTCTACCAGAAATGCCTTGTTGAGATCATTGCTGGGAATGGCTGGTTGTGACAAAGCTCTGACGGAGCGTGAATGTGCCATCATCTTGAGAACAGTGCAATCCATTGGACTTTCCCTGACGGAGTATAAAATGGCTGTTTTGCCATATACGTCTGTTCTTGTATCGGCTCAGGCTGGATTGAATAAATATATTTTAAATGCAGCAGGTAATGAAAATGTACAAATATATTGCCAGAATAAAATCGTGACTCAGGAGTTGGAAAATATATCTCTGGCAGAATTGACCTTTAGAAGTAATAAGAAAATATCTGTTGGTACTTTGATTCAGATTAGTCTTTTTTCCTATATATCCATTATATCTTATGTGTCACGTGCAAAGAAAGAAGATGGTCAGTGGGTGATCAGCCTTGATTTGGATCTTAATCCTGTGGAGTGTGGGTATTTGGATAATCTGCTCCACATGGGGTCAATCAATCAGCCTGAAATCAGCCTGAAAACGACATTTGCATCTTGCCAACAATTGCCTGAACAACTGCTGGGATACTTATGGAATAGTATGCCTGATTCCAGAGCAGATATGGCTATGTCTTTGAAGAAAATGATTGAATCCCGGAAAGTGCTACCCAATTTGATTTTCAGTGATATTCAGGCTTGGCATGCTGATTTACTGAAAACACAGATGGAAAAACGAAATATTTTGTTTGGCAATCCGGATTGGGATGTGATTGGACAACAACTGGATCAGGAATTTTCTGAGCCATTGTCAGTGATTATAAAGCTTCAATTACTGAGTCTGATCCGATGGATATTGCCCAAGGGATTATGGAAAAAAAAGGTGTTTTCGACATCGGAAATGGCAGTTATCAAACCTATGATGGAACAATTAGGATTATCCCCTGAAAAATGGAGTTTAGAGAGGGCTGCAATATGAGGTGTGGGTTCTCAGATGCTATTTTCAGGAAAATATTGCAATCGGGATTTCTGGTTTTTACAATCATGATCATGGGTCTGATTCCTGATCTCTGGGGGATAACTCCACAGTATGGTGGAACATTTATTTACCGGGCGCCAGATAAGGTTCAAATACTTGATCCGCCTAGAATTGAAGACAATGTCAGTTATAATATTTCAGGCAATATCTATGAGGGTTTAGTACGATATCAGGGTGAGTCTGCGATTATTGAACCTTCCTTGGCCACACGTTGGGAAGTCTCAAAAGATGGATTGTATTGGACGTTTTTTTTGAGACATGAAGTAGTTTTTCATGACAATACAAAGCTTAACGCAAATGCTGTCTTATTTTCATTCATGAGACAGATGGATGAGCATCATCCGTATTATCGAGATGATTTTCTTTATAAAGATGTCATTTTCAGCCATGTAAAATCCCTTAGCGTTCTGGATGAATACACCATACAGTTTGAACTTTCCAAACCGTTCAGTCCATTTTTGCATCTACTGACTATGCCTCCAGCAAGGATCGTATCTCCCGATGCTGTCATGAAAAATCCAGATGAGTTTGGACTGCATCCTGTGGGAACGGGTCCTTTTTATGTCAAGGAATGGACTGAGCGTGATTTGGTGCTTGAACCATTCGGTGCGCATTGGGAGGGGCGTCCTTATCTGGATCGGGTCATCATTCAACCTGCAAAATATTTGAAGACGATGCTTCTAAGTATGAGGCAAGGTAATCTTCACCTTTCAGAAGGGGTTACCAGTCGTGAACTATTATGGGTTCGTGGTGATTCTGAAATAAAAATGAAAAAAACCGCGGCCAATTCGATCAAATTTATAGTTTTCCACACCCAAAAACCTCCATTAAACGACATTAGAATCCGTCGAGCTCTTCAAGATGTTTTGAACCGCAAAGGTTTGGTGAGTTGGTTATGGCAAGATAATGCGCTGCCGACCAATTCACCTGTTCCCCCAAGCAACTGGGCCTACAAAGCGGTTGATATTCCTGTGCAGAATCTTGAAAAAGCTAAAGAGTTGCTGAATGAAGTCATAACAGAACCGTTATCACTGAAAGTGGTTATGTTGCAAACCCGTGATACAGCATGGGAACGTTTTTTTGAGAGTTTTTCAGCGGCATGTTCACAGGTGAATGTTCAATTGAATGTGAAGACGTTAAAAGGAAAAGACTATCTTCAGGCAATGAAAACCGGCGATTATGATCTAATCTGGATGGGATGGTCTGGAGATCATGCGGATCCTGACAATTTTGTCTATCCCTTGCTTCATTCCATTAATGCGTATCCGGGAAGTTTTTCAAATTTATCTTATTACAGTAATCCCGTTATGGATGAATTGATTGAAAATGCTCAACGGGAAACCGTCATGGAAAAACGTCAACAGCTATATTATAAAATTCAGGAAATACTGGTTGAAGAAATTCCATGGATTCCGATACTTGTTCCACAGAATATTTATCTGTATCACCATTCTGTTCAGGATGTCAGTGTTACTGTGACCGGGAGGGTAAAGCTCGAAAAAATCTGGATTGAGAAATAATCATGCGTTGGTCCATCAAATATAAAATCATTATCCTTGCTGTTGCGGTATCGTTGTTGGCGGCATTCGTGGTGACATGGGTGAGCATTCGTCAGGTCACGTTGCAGGTCAACAAACAGTTGAATGAAACAGGCCAGGGCCTTCTTGAAAGCGTGCAGAATCATATTCGACAGGATCTGGAAAAAGCAGAAAGATTTGCAGATTTATTAGCGACTCATCATCAACTACGTGAATATCTTTTGCATCATGATGCGGAAACACTGGTTTCATGGTTGAACAAACAATCTGAAATGGAGATATATGCGTTGCTTGAAATATTTGATCGGGAGGGGAACCGTGTTGCGGTTAACCGATGGCTGAACAAGGACAGTGATGAATTGACGCCCTATTTGACCGATCAGAAAGACCCTGTTTTACAAGCAGCTCTGAAGTATCAAATATCTGCTGAAATCAAACAATTGACACAAGGTTTGTCCATTCGGGTGACAGTTCCGATTGTGGATATTATCACGATTAAGGTTCTGGGGGTTTGTGTGGTGAGTTTCCCCATGAATTATGACTGGATAGATCGAATCAGGGCTGAATCTCCCTATCATTTGGCTTTGATTGCCAACAGCCAGTCTAAATTAGCAACCAGCGTGATCACTCCAGAAGGTCGACGTATGGAAGAACTACCTGTTGAAATTTCCCAAAATATATCGGGCGATTTACCGGGGCAAATTGAACAAATATCATTGTTTGATCATTCCTATATGGTTCTGTTTGCGCCGATTTATGATCCGCGTTCCATTGCCCAGGGACAAATGATTGCCTTGATGCAGAGAGATTTGATCGAATCCACAACGGAACAGATTCTGAATGTACTGGTTTTTGTGGCATTGGCCACTGTTTTGGGGTGTGTGATCCTTGGAACTTTTGTTGCATACGGCATGACCAAACCTTTGCAACGTTTGATGGAAGCCATGCACCGGATTGCTGAAGGGGATCTGGACCAGACCATTAAAGTGAGTTCCAGAGATGAGATTGGTGAGCTAACACAGGCCGCTCAATGGATGCAGGATGAATTGAGAACCATCCAGGATCTTGTGGACAAGATGTTACAAACATTTCAATTGTTTGTGCCAACTCAGTTTCTAAGACATATCGCACATGATGGCATCGAAAATGTGAAGTTGGGAAATGCCCAACAGGAAACAGTCTCTGTCCTGTTTTCAGATATCCGTGGTTTTACGACAATTTCAGAATCCATGTCTCCACAGCAGTTGCTGGATTTTCTCAATCTTTTGTTTCGGCAGGTCGGAAAAGCCATTGAACAATATGGTTTTATTGACAAGTTTATTGGAGACGCGGTGATGGCTGTTTTTGAAGGGGAAGCAGAAGATTACAGCGGAGCGCAAAATGCGGTGACTACCGCGTTGATTATGCAAACAGCGTTGCAGAAATTCAGAAATGAAAATCATTCACCCGTAGAAATCGGGATTGGAATTAACACTGGACCTGTGGTGATTGGAACGGTTGGAACCTCAAGCAGGATGGATTCAACTGTGCTGGGAGATACCGTCAATCTGGCATCCCGCATGGAAGGGTTGACCAAAAATTATGGAGGGTCGTTGCTGATTTCGGAAAATACATTCAAACAGCTTCCAAACACCCACTGTTTTCAGATTCGAGCTGTTGACAAGGTTAGAGTGAAAGGTAAAAAAGAACCGATTACTGTGTATGAAGTATTTGATAATGATTCTCCTCCAGTTCTTGAAAAAAAACTGGGTATTCAGAATTTTCTCGAACAGGGACAAGCATTGTATTACTCTCGGCAGTGGCAAGAAGCTCTCGATTTATTTCAGAAATGTTTCAACCTTTTCCCGGAAGATGTAGTGAGCCAAATGTATTTGGATCGTTGCCGGGAATTTTTCCATCATCCCCCTCCCGGAGATTGGGATGGTGTCATTAGTATGAAAACAAAATGACTACAATTTATCGTTTTGTGTGGATATTAGGGATATGGAGCGTTCTTCATGGCATGATTCCCGGATTGATTTGGGCGGAAGAAGAAGGCTCAGCTAAGGGTAAACTGGCTGAACTTGAATGGCACACAATCGAAACCAGACACTTTTTCGTCCATTATCATGATGATATCGAAGAACTGGCACGCCTTTGCACTGTGTATGCTGAAGAATCTCATGAAATTCTCGCCCCCTTGCTGGATTGGGAACCCCAGCAAAAAACACACATGATTATTACCGATATTCTGGATAATCAGGATGGCAACGCACGCAATCTCCCTTATCCCATTTTACGAATTTATCCTTATCCGCCAACAATCAACAGTGCCATTGCTGAATATGAGAGCAGTGATTGGCTGCGTATCCTGATTTTACATGAATATGTCCACATTCTGAATCTGGACACAGTGGCGGGATATTCCAAAGTAGTGAGAGACTGGTTTGGTCGACCGGGGATTGCGTTCAATCCTTTAGCGGCAACGGGGTTTCTCCATCTGAACAGTCCAAATAACTTTGCTCCTCCCTGGTTGACAGAAGGATTGGCTGTATATCTTGAAACAGAACTGACTCACTCAGGACGGGGGATTAGTCCTAAGTCAGAAATGCTGTTCAGGATGGGAACGAAATTGAATGATTTGATCAGCCTGGACCAACTTGATTTTTATCGTTTGGGATTTCCAGGACAACATGCGTCCAGATATATTTATGGAGCCTATTTCCTTGATTATCTGATCAGTGAAAGATCTCCTGAATATGTTGGGAAACTCAATCATCTTCTGGCTGAATGGCCTCCATACATGGGAATACATATGCTGGAAGATGAATCAGGAGCCTATCTGGTAGCGGCTTATGAACGTTTTCTGGAATACACCAGGACAGAGCATGAGAAACGGTTGGCGATTCTTGAAACTCAGTCTTTGACCCAGTTTCAGGGAATCCAGACGCATGGTTTTTTACAACGAAATTTTGCGCTGTCTCCAGATGAACGAAAAATGGCCTTTGTCCTGATTGATGTCAAAGGACAGAAACATTTAAAACTGTGGCGGGAATATCCATTGACCGGGGGTTATTTCAGGGAACTGGCTCCGGCAGCAACTCAGGATGACCGATGGATTTATACGACATCTCAGGGAATTCCTGTTGAAGAATTTGAAACTTTAACCAATCAGGATGCACTTTCACTCAGTTGGCATCCTTCTGAAAAATATTTATTTTATACCGCCCTGTCTCCAGAAGGAATATATTCATTTCAGGAGCTTTTCGTTTATGACTTTAAAACCGCAAAAACACATCAACTGACCACAAATGCCAGAATTGGGGATGTGGATGTGTCACCTGACGGCAAATTTCTGATTGGTGTTGAAAGCGGGAAAGGGCATCAAAATCTGGTTCTGTATGAATTGACGGAAATCCCTGATTCTGGTGATAAACCACCATTTAAGGCAATGCGTCTGGATGTCTTGACCAAGCATCAATATTCTCGTGTGAGTCAACCCAAATGGGATCATCAGGGAAAAAGACTGGTGTATTCCCTGTCTGATCGCAAAGGGGATACTTTTCTGCCCATTATTGACATGGAATCCCGTCAGGAAATCAAGATTATCTCTCAGGGACACCTCCAATCTAATCCAGTCTGGGAACCTGGGGACAATGCCATTCTGTTTAGTTCTGATCACACTGGAGTCAGCAATATCTATCGTTACAGTCTGGAGTCAGAGGTCATGCTACCCATCACTCATGTTCTTGGTGGAGCGTTGGAACCTGTGATTTCAAGGCGAAAGGAAAGACTTTATTTTCAGAATTTTTATGGAGAAGGACTGGAACTGGCGTTTATTGAATGGAAAGCGGGGCAAACACGTTCAGAACCTTTGCCACAAATCACGCCTGTCTGGAAGCACCAACCGGAATTGGCTGTGGTGCGGGATGGTTCTGTCACCCAATCTGTGACAGAACCACAGGAGCCTTATTCTCCGTGGCAGAGCATGTTTCCGCAGTTCTGGTTTATTTATGCTGAAGATGCTCCGGGAGGTTACGCCTGGGGTTTGATCACAGCCGGGGTTGATGCGCTGGAAGAACAAGGGTATTACGGTGCGGTAACGTATGGAGAGGGGCAACCTTATTACCGGTTTTCCTATTATACAGACCACTGGTATCCAAATCTGAGTTTTTCATCTTCATTGCTTCCGCAACGATATTCCAAAATTCCTAATTTGAGACAGGGGTGGGAATTGCTGCAGGAACATGTTGTAGGTATTTCCTTCAAGCTGGATGACTGGTCTTTGGGGTTTAATTACCTCAATACCACAGAAACTCCATATGAAGACAGCGGGTTTCTGACTGAAGCCAATAAACGCGCTACCGAAAAATTGGCTACAGCACAAAATCCTTACCGAAGTGTCGGAGATTATTTCAAGCGTCGGACCTTTACCGGCAATCATCAAGGATTCAATTTGTTTTCCTCCTATTCTACAGTGTCTCATTTTCCCACGTCAATCAGTGAGGAATCCGGAAGCTATTTTTCGGTTGGTTATACGCATTATCCCACGTCTTTAGGTGATAATCCTGAAATAAAAACATTGGCCGGGGAAGATTTTGATGCGGCGGTACTGTACATGGAAAATACAGATCCGGGATTCAGCTACGATCAGCTCACACCTAGACGGGCAGAAACCCTTGCCAGTCTCCTCCATGCAAAAGAACAACTGGTGTCTAATGAGTATCAATTGCTGACAACCAGTTATGGCCACTTTTTTTCATCGCCCTGGCCCAGGAATGTGTTCCATTGGAATTTGAATGGGGGGGTTGGATTGAATGGAAGCGAGCTATCTGCGGAATTCATGACCAGAGTCAACATTCCAGTTCGTGGTTACAAATATGATCTGGAAACCGCTCGTCAATATATCAGCCAGACCATAGAATGGCGTATGCCGTTAGGGAGTGTTTTCAGAGGAATAGGTTTGATCCCTTTTTATTCGGAACAGGTGCATACCGCATTGTTTTATGATTATGCGGTATTTAGTGGGGGGTATACCGCCACAGACATTTATATTGGGGATGAATCATTTTTATTACGTGATGACCAGGGGGTGGCCACCCGTCGTGGGACTGGTTTTGAGCTTAAGCTGAGGAGCAAATATGGTTATCGTTTTCCTGTAGACCTGATTGTCAGGTATTCCTATGCTCCTGATATCAACAATATCGCGGGTATCGACGGCAAGAAGGGCTATCTGCTTGAACTGGATTATGAAACATCGTTTTAATACAGGCTTCAGTTTTGTAAATACTTGTATTATTGTCCATCCCTTTCATGTGTTTTGTTAATTTCTTTAGAGAAAGTAATATGAAACGATTAACTATTCTGGAATGGATCTCATATCTGTCTCTGGCTGGATGCGGGATCTGGATTTTTGTGGCGCCCATTGAATCGGAAATGGGATTTATTCAGAAAATAATGTATTTGCATTTGCCTTCAGTTCTGGTCACATATCTGGCTTTTTTTGTGGCCTTTGCCTGCAGTATTGCTTATTTGTGGAAACGGGACATTGTTTATGATCAGGTAGCCCGGTCTTCCGCGGAAGTCGGATTAATTTTTTGCGGGTTGGTTCTGGTAACAGGATCCATCTGGGGAAAACCAACATGGGGCACTTACTGGGTATGGGACGCCAGGCTGACCACAACACTCATTCTGTTTATGATTTTTTCAGGTTATTTCCTGCTACGGATGTTTGCGACAGACCACGAACAGCAAGCAAGACTTGCTGCAATTCTGGCGATTGTGGGATTTCTTGATATTCCTATCGTTCACCAGTCTGTCAAATGGTGGCGAACATTGCATCAGCCCACGACCTTGTTTAAAACAGAAAATGGTCAGGCTGCGGCATCTATTCCCAATGAACTGCTGATGCCACTCATGGCCTCGATGCTGGCGGCGTTAGTGTTTTACGTATTTCTGTTTTTAATGCGGTATGAGGTGGAAAAACGCCATCATGAACTTCAGGAAAAAATTGCGGATCAGCATTTTCATTCATAAACTATTGCCAAGGTGTTTTTATGCCAATGAATCTCGATTATGTCCTTGCTTCATACGGAATTACATGTGGAGTTTTTTTGATTTACATCGTTGTGATGAAATTAAAATTACGTGAATATAACAAACAGATGGGGGCGCACCCTGAATCAGAAAATGGAGACAAATTATGAAAACAAAATATAAATTTTTAATTGGCGGACTAGTTGTATTCGGCGCGATTGTGGCACTGTCCATTGTTGGGCTTCAGGAAATGACGGTCTTTTTTTATACACCTCAGGAAATTCTGGCCGCGCCAGATGATTTTCAGGAAAAAACAATTCGAATTGGTGCCATGGTGGAGAAGGGATCTATCGATTGGGATGCTGGAAAAATTAAACTGGCATTCAGAATGACAGAAGACTCTCAACATTATATTCCTGTAGTATATCATGGGGTCAAACCTGATATGTTCAAAGAAGGACAGGGGGTTGTGGTGCAGGGGCAACTTGAGGGAGATACTTTTTATGCGGATGAATTACTGGTGAAACATAGCGAAGATTATAAACTCGAAGCGGGTGACCATAAAAATAAACAAGAAATGTACAAATCTTTGATGCAGTAACCCCGGTCTCTTCTCATGTCTGCCATTATCCGGGAAATCAAACAGCGTCTTGGGGATTTGCTGGAAACAGATCCCCGAATCCGCAATCGGCTGTTAGCAACAGTTGTTCTGTTGTTTTTGATCATTTTTCTTGTTTTTTTTGATATCCAACAGGGATTTTCAGAATGGGAAAATATCAATTCCAAATTGAGCATTTTTGTAGCTCTCAACATCAATCTGGTGTTGTTGGTTCTGGTATTTTATCTCATTCTCAAAAACATTCTGAAACTGGCCTATGAACGTCACAAGCATGCTATTGGCGTTAATTTAAAAACAAAACTGATCATTTCATTTCTCCTCCTCTCATTTCCAGCAACAATTTTCCATTTGTTCGCCAGTGGTTTTATCGCCTCAACACTGGAAAACTGGCTCACTGGTCAGCATAAATCCGTCATACATAATGCTCAGAAAGTTGCGGATGCTTATCATCGAAATCTGAAAAACATCATGGATTTACAAGGGTGGGTGGTTGAAGCGAACCTTCAGCGTCATCCTGAACTTCTGGAATATCCCTCTTCACTGGATCATATTCTTACCAAGGAAATGGGGGAAGGGATTATTCTTTATAATCAGAATCATGAAATGATGTATCAGGCATTGCGCAATACAGATTCCCAGAAATACTGGAAACCTTTGTCATCGACAGAATGGGAACAAATTGATATAGCGCCGGTTGCCTGGCTGGTAGAAGAATTGGAGGATCGGTTTATTTATCGTCATTTAAGAAATATGAAAGTCAGGGAACAGCGTTGGATACTGGAAATATTTCTGCCGGCCACCAAAAGTGTGACATTGGCCATCAATGAAATTGCTGAACAGGAACAGAATTCCAAGGTGATTTTTGAGTCGGAACAATTGGTCAAACAATACTATGTCATCATCTTTCTGTTCATGACCTTGTTTATCATTTTTGTGGCAATCTGGCTTGCTTTCTATCTGGCGCGGGGGTTTGTGAATCCCATTGAAAAACTTGCGATCGCGACCCAGCAGGTTGCTGAGGGGGCGTTGGGATATCAGGTCGAGAAATCAACCATGATGCTTGATCGTGATTTTGAGTTATTGATTGATTCGTTCAACTCCATGAGTAATCAATTGCTCGAAAATCAGTTGGCGTTAGCTCAGACCACGGAAAATCTTAGAAAAAGCCATATAATTCTTGAAGAACACACACGGTTTGTGGAACTGGTGCTGGAAAATATAAAAACCGGAGTGATGTCTGTTGATATGGAAGGAAGGGTTAATGGGTTGAACCGGGCGGCATTGTCGTTGCTGGAAGTTAAAATGAAAGATTATCACAATATCCATTATAGGGATTTATTATCCACGGATGCTCTGGAACCTCTGGATGAAATGTTCCACCAGATTCAGCAACAAACAGATTTCACCATATCAAGAAATTTGAGTATGACCAAAAGCGGAGTGCCGGTTCATGTTTCTATGACCGCGTTGATTTTAAAAAATCCGGAAGGTAATACCGAAGGGATGATTGCTGTGTTTGAAAATATTACGGAAATACAACGCTTGCAGCGGGCACGAGCATGGCGTGAAGTCGCACGCAGAATTGCTCATGAAATCAAAAATCCTTTAACCCCCATTCAGCTTTCTGCAGAAAGAATCCGGCATAAATACAGCCGATTGATTGAGGATGGAGATACGCTGGATAAATCAACGAAAACTATTATTCGGGAAGTAGAACAGCTTAAAAAAATGGTCAGTGAGTTTTCAAAATTCGCACGATTGCCTGAATCTAATCCTCAACAAGACAATCTCAATGACATTATTGAGGAAACAGTCCAATTGTATCATGCGATTCCACCGGAAATTGTTTTAAAAACCAGACTTTCACCCAAGCTTCCCAGATTTTCCGTGGACCGTGAACAGATCAAACGTGTGTTTATTAATCTCATTGACAATGCGATTGCCGCTATTGATAAGAGTGGTGAAATTCTGATACAGACAGAATATGATGCTGTGTTTAAAATCGTTCGCATTGATGTGATTGACTCTGGTCCCGGAATTGATCCTGCCATCCTTAATCGTTTATTTGAACCCTATGCGACCACAAAAAAACATGGGACAGGTTTGGGGTTAACCATTGCGAGTCAAATTATCTCGGATCATCAGGGATTTATTCGCCACAAAAAACCGAAAAATGGAGGAGCCTGCTTTTCAATTGAACTACCTGCTGTGTAAGAACCTTGTGCGCCTGATCTTGCTGATAACAGTTGGAAGCTCAATTATATTTTTGTTTGCTGGTAATTCAGCCGGTGCTGATTCAAACTCCAGAGTCCTTGAAATTGTCGTAACGTCAGACTTACATGGAAATCTGGGGGATGAAACAAATTCATTTTCTCCTGCCGGAATCACGACTCTAGTACCTTTGATTCACTCCCTCAGACAAAATAATCCGAATTTAATCCTGCTGGATGCAGGTGATACATTAAATGGTGACAGGCTATCCTATTACATGGATAAGGTGATGGCTCATCCCGTTCCTCCATGGCCAATCATCCAGCTTATGAACGCTCTTGAGTATGATGCGGTTGTTCCTGGAAATCATGATTTCGATTGGCCTGCTTCCGTTTTTGTCCGTTCCATCCAAATGTCTCAATTTCCCTGGATTTCAGCCAATATCAAGAATCATTCAATAGAAAACCTGTTTTTAGCCCAATATCGGATTATTCAACGACAAGGACTAAGGATCGGTATTCTTGGTTTGACAACGCCAGGAGTCCCCTTATGGGTTGATACCTCCAATTTAGGAACATTGGTGGTTGACGACATGGTTTCAGCGGCCCGGCATTGGAGTCAGGTTTTAAAACCGCAGGTAGATATTTTGATAGGTTTGTTTCATAGCGGCGAAGAAGCTGATTATGATTATCAGGAAAGCTTGCTAAAACAGATTCCAATGCCAAATGCATCAGGAATAATCGCGGATTCTATCTCTGATTTTGATCTGATCATTGCAGGACATACGCATAAAATATTCCCTCGAACTCAAAAATCGATGCCCGGTTCTTTCATTATGCCGTTGATACTTCCGGGAAGTCATGGCGAAGGACTCATGGATATTCAACTGCACCTGAAATTCATAAATGGAAGATGGAATGTGACTCAAACAATGGCTGAATTTAAAAGGCCTCTTAAAAAATCTCTCACAGACCAAAGTAATAAAACTCTTGCGTATCTTGACCCATGGATGAAGGGGGTTAATCAATATTTTGATGCAAAGACTGCAATCCAATTTGTAAAGGATCCTGCAAAAATAGAACTGGAATCCTGTGGTCGTCAGTTATCGTATGACGCATTGGTTTATTTTGAAGGGAATGGAGATGCCGCGGTGCTTTCAAATTGGAAATGGAACAGGATGCCAAAAAAAATTGCAGGAATCTACCTTTCCAGAAAACATTTGTTTGATTGGATGCCATACTTTAATAAGATTGTGAGAGCTTCAATTAGTGGGAGTCAACTTACAATGCTGAAACGATTGGAGCGGAAAAAGCAAAAACGTCCTGGAAGGCAGATTTATGTTGTTCCAGACCTGGATCAAAAAAAATTGGTTGCTGACCAGTTTTATTCCATATGGTTCACCAATTATCACTGGAATGGCGGATCAGGAATTACACTGGAAAGCTTGATTGAACCGGAACAGAAGCGCAATTTGAGTCAGCAGATTCTTCAGGAATATATCTTTTATTATCTCCGGAAATTTCCAGAACAATTACCAGAGATTTGTAAAGGTTTTTTGAAATCTGTTGGGGATTAAGGATGTGTTTGTTGTTTGACAAAGTTATGAAGCCATGTTTTAGAACACAGGTTGGGATCCTGACTCCATTGATAGAATAATTCCTTTAGCGCTGTCCATTGGCTCAAAGCTGGATGATTTGAGAGAAGTTGGAAAATATCATGGATCGTTCCGGGAATGGCATCCAGAAAATAAAATTTCCCTTTTTGCGACGGAAGAAAACCATACGTGCCAAGGGAACGTAACCGTCGAATCAATACAAAATTATAAAGAGTCTCTGTAAATTCAGCGTGAGACGGTTTCATCGTAGACGGAAGTTCATCCAGATATGTTTCAATTAATAGTTGTCGGAGCGGTTCGTTCAATCGAGCTTTGGAGGCATAAAGCATGGTGGCAACATCATAATGAATTGCACCGGGGCATCCAGATTGATAATCAATAAAACAGGGGTGATTCTTTTTCCACATGATATTTCTGGACTGGAAATCCCGATATACAAAGGATTGGCGTTCAATCTTGTCCAGTTGTAAAGCCAGTTGCTCCAGTTCCTGTTGAATCATGCCTGATTTGGGGTAATTGCTGGCAAACAGATTCCAGAAATATTGCTCAAAATACCTCAAGTCTGTCATAAAAGTATTGTAATCCAGGATTTTATCCATATAGCAAAATTGATAATCAAGCCCTTGATGACCCTGCAATTGAAGCTTCGGAAGCCAGTGTATGACCTGATGGTAATAATTCTGGATCAGTTTGGCATCCTGTGGATTGTCGGGATCAAGTGGTTGAAGCATATCCGCCAGAGTGATGTCACCCAGATCTTCAAGCAGATAACAGCCATGATTTAGATCCGTTTGATAAATATCTGGTACAGGAATGCCATATTGGGCAAAGTGACGCGATAACAGAATAAAAGCTTCATTTTCCAAACGATGTGAGTTGGTCACACCGACAAAAGAAAAACCATCAGGACGAAAGAAACGATAAATCTCTCTATCTGAACCATCTCCCTTCAGTGGCTTGGGATCGGATATTTGGGAGCCAAAATGTTGTTTTGCCAAGTTTGTTAAAGATTGTAGCATTATTCGGTTCTCAGCAAGTAATGTAGTCAAATATTTTATAATTGTGTTTCTCTGATGTGCGGTTTTTCCAGACTACTAACCAGAAATTCTTTTGCAAGGCCGCATGATTCCATGAGGGCTGTAATTAGTTTTTTTGTTATCATTTTCTGGTTGTTGCCGCTACAAAATTTATTTGCCCAGAATAATGACTGGCCTCATTATAAAATTGAGGTTCACTATCACGATGAATCCAGGGTGTTGCAAGGAAAATGTTCAATCACCTTTAACCCTCAGATTTATTCTGGACGTGAATTGATAGTGAGTTTGCCTATGAACCGTTTTGCTTCGATTGATCACCGGGGCACACGTAAAATTTTGGAAACTCCTGTTTTTGCATTAGATTCTTACAGCAGACTGAAAGATGATCCTTTGTTTCCCTATGGGTTCCAAAAAGGATTTACCAAGATTGACTCTCTTACAGATACCAACAACCGGCCAATTCCATTTTCCATCGAGAATAACCCGGATCTGCCTGTTGGATACAGCACGGAACATGGACTATTACGAGTTTCTCTTGAAGAGGCAATTCCTGAAAATACGCTTGTTTTTGAATTTACTACCAAATTGCCGGTACGGTTTCAGGACGGACTTGTCTTTAAGGAATTGATGGTAGTTGAATGGCACCCAGTTTTGCTGTCCTACAAGCATGGAACATGGATAAAGGATATGATGGAACCATCTCCTGGAATCTATGAAGTCATGTGGACTGCTGATACTACAGGACTTTTAATCACTTCGGCTGGAGATCTGGAATACGGCCAAGCCAGGCAACATGTCAAACTTGAACAAGTCCAGCCGCTCAAATATTTTCCACTGATTTTCTCACCGAATTATTCTCGATTGAATACTGGACATCCGGTAATCGAGTCCTATTATTTTTCAGAAGATCTACGTCGTGCCCAATTACTACAGATCTGGGGGGAAGAATTTCTTGATTATATGGCCTCTGAATTTGATTTGAAGCAACCGTGGGACAAAATCAGAATAGTGGAGGTGAGAGGCAATTATGAAGATATCAGGGTTGTCAATAATCTCATATTGGTCACGATTCCTCATTACAAACGCAGCACCTTTATGGACAGGCGAGTATTGGGCTTTTTTTCGCGTGGTATGGCAGAATTATGGTTTGGTGAGAAGGTTTGGGCCAATGAGGATACGCAATTATGGTTGCATATGGGACTGCCAGCCTTTTTCAGTCTGAAATTTTTTGAATATAAATATGGGCTTGACGCTAGAATTTTTGATTTTTTTGACTGGCTGAATCCTCACTATCGGGAGCACTTTTTTGAAAGCATGGTGCGCGGAGTGAATCCGGCTTTGGAAGTACCGATTATGTCTAAAATTTCAAAGTTATCCGACTATCGGGTCTATCTGAAATTTGCGACTTATAAGACAGCATTGGTATTTTCCATGTTACAGTATCTGACCGGAAATGCTGCTTTCAGGAAAGGACTTCGTCATTTTTTTGAAAATAATCAGTATCAGGTGGTGACCTTAAAGGATATTCATCAATCTATGGAGCAAATGTATCCTGAACCGCTGGATTGGTTTTTTTTGCAATGGTTCTATACCACAGATACAATGGATTACGGGATTCGTGAATTCACGTATGATGAATTGCCAGCGGGAGGATATGAAGTCAGGGTTGTTATTGAAAAAAAAGACAAAGGACAGATGCCGGTTGATGTTGTTATTGAAACCGAAGATGAGCAGGTGATCCATAAACGCGCATTGGGAAATCAGGATATTGAGATGATCCGATTTATTACCGTCTCTCCTCCTGTATCCATATCTTTGGATCCTGATGAAATATTATTGGAGACTGATAGACAAAACAACCAATCATTTCATTATTTCAGAGTCCGTTTTGCGTTTGACTGGCAGAAAAACAGGGAAATTCTGATCACGTTGGTTCCTAGAGGAAGCAGTAATGCATTTGATGGCAACCATATTGGTTTGGAAACCAGACATGTTATTGGTGATTATATCTATAATGTGACACCTGGCTATGGAACAAAAAACGAACAGCTTACCTATCAATCCTCTGTTGAACGAAGGAATTTGTTGGGAATTAAGGGGTTTGTCGCCAATGTTAATCTTTCCCGGATTGGAGGTATTTTATCGAAAGGAGTGGGACTCCTTTATAGTTCGCCTCAACATCAGGAAAAATACTCTTACAATTATGCCGTCAATCTGGCCCAGCAAGCAGCTTTTAAAGCCAGAAAAACGTCGTCAGGTATCTCTTCAGATATCATTGAAACAGGGGATACCAGCAATATTTCCATATCACATACCAGCAACATTGGATTTGGAAATATATATTATCTGGAATTCAATCTGGGATTCGAAAAACCAGTTCTCGCATTGGGGTCTGATTTTGACTACACACTTTGGACTGCTAAAATCCAGCATGCGATCAAAACAGGTTTTCGTAAAAGAATTGACTGGGAATGGATAGGGGGAACGACCCAAGGAACCAGTCCATTACAGAAACATCACCAACTTGGCAGTCCAACGGTATTGAGAGGTTATCCCCAAAGGACAATCCTGCGGGATGAAAATTTGCTGGCAATGCGGTGTGATTTTTCATTTCCGGTTATTTCTTCACAGTGGTGGGGGGATATCTCATCACTTGGAGTTTTAGGAGGTATTTTTTATGATATGGGTAAAGTTTGGGGTAATGATGTGAATCCTGCGGATGTACCACTTCGTCAGGATGTTGGTGTTGGTCTGGTATGGAACATCAATGCCGTTTCATTGGCAGAAGCCCCCTTGAAAATTGAAGTTGCCTACCCTCTCAATGATCCGGAATTTACCAAGCCACAGCTTATTCTATTTGAAGTATTAAGCATTTTTTAAGGTTCTATCCTGAGTGTCGTTTGTGTTTCCTGATGCCCAAGAATAACGAATCCAGAATCTATTTTCAAAATCCTGTAGGATTTTGCTTCTTCTCCTGTTTTCAGAATATATTTTAGGTCGTTAATCTGAATATAAGCGTGTGCAATGCCATCAATTCTTCCAATCGCCAGAAGTTTTGGTTCTGACTGATTTGCTACAGATTTTGCTGAATCTGAAGGTTTTGGTGCACTTGCGGGAACAGGCTTAGTCGGTTGAATCAGGCTGGAAAAAGGATCCCTTTCCTGAGCCGATGTTGATGATGGGAACATTAATAAAAAAAGGATCAGCGTAGTTGGAATGAAGGGTATCATGGTTCAAGGATTATTGAAGGTTGATCGCATTCGGCGATTGAGTTTGGGATAAGGCATAACGATGATAGACACTCAGGGAAATGTTGATTTTTAAATCTGGTGTGACTGTTTTTGAAACCTGATTCTCAATGTGAAGTTTTCGGATGTTGATCAGGATAGGAAGTTCCTGAATTTTTTTAATAAACTGGATCAATTGACGGTATTGGCCGGTTAGTTCCAGAACAATGCTAAGTTCAGCATAATGTTCAAACGGTTTTTCAGGGGGGATAACCTGCCGTAACAGTTTGATTTGGCTTTCTTTGACTACTTTAAAAAGATGCTGATTTAATTCAGCAATATTCCATTCCAGCGGGAGCGCTCTGTCGATAAGTTGCATTTGCTCCTGAATCCTTTGTTTTTCAGCCTCAAAATGTGTTTGATGCCGCTCATATTGTTGTAGTTCATTCAGAGCCTGAACAGATTCCGTGAGTTTTTTTTCCAATCGGGTTTTGTCGTTTAATGCGGGTCTGAGTTTCAGATTATAAAACATCATCATGCATAATATAATGCCCAGAATGATTAGAAGCAGTTTTTTTTGTTCATGATTCCAATTGCCTGGAATTGATAAAATAGTATTCATCAGGATTGTTCAGTTATGTCAGTATTGATATTAGTTCAGCTTATTACATTTATGGGGATATTCTTTCTGGCTCGCCTGGTTTTCCTTATATATTACTGGGAATTTTTTGACAAATATTCTTTCAATGAATTGTTGTGGAGTTTTATTCATGGCGTCAGGTTTGATCTGGTTGTGATCCTTAAGTTATCACTCGTACTGCTAATACCAGTGTTGTTGAGCTATGGAAAGATTCAACGTATATTTCTCAGAATTCTCCCCTATTATCTTTGGGGATGCATGTTCTTTTTTCTATTATTGCATGTATCGGATCTGACATATTATCGTACAATCGGAAGACGACTTTCTTTTGAGTTTTTCACAATTGGGGGAGACATCCTGCCTGTTGCTAAGTTAGCGTTTACGTCATTTTTTTGGGAGTCCGCAGGGGGTGTGCTGGTTACAGTTCTGTTTACATGGGGCTGGTTTCGGTTATGGAGAGCAATCTCTCAGAATAGAAATTCTGGTTTGAAACCCTCCCTTGTGAACTGGGGGCAACGGTTGGTTTTACTTGTTGTTCTGGCTATCGGGGCTAGAGGTGGGCTACAGAGCAAACCGTTATCCCAATCAATGGCCTTTCAAAATGAACCACTGCCGCTTGGACATCTGACATTGAGTGCTCCATTCACGGTGATGGAGCAAATGACCATGGACAGGATCCATAAATTAGCATGGTTATCAGAGGATGACTCTTTGAAAATTGCCAGGAATCTGGTGAAAAATCACAAAACCAATGAGATTTTTCTGGACAAGGAACATGCGTTTTATCGGATATCCCAACAGGAACATACCACCGGACAAAAGCCATTGAATGTGGTCGTAATTATGCTGGAAAGCTGGACTGCACGGTACATGGCGTCTTTTGGGGGACCTGTTGCATCGACTCCAAATTTTGATAGTTTGTGTAAAAAAGGCCAGGTCTTTGATCAATTTTATGCCAATGGATCGCGTTCCATTATTGGTATTGCCTCAGTTCTGGCCTCTATTCCGGGATTCACGGACGCTCAGGTTATCATGGGGGCGTTCACACAAAATACCATGACTTCGTTTCCACAAATTCTGGAACAAAATGGCTATCAAACGCTCTTCCTTCATGGTGGGTTTGAAGGAAGCCTGGGAATTCATGATTTTGCGAGAAAACTTGGTTATGATAAGGTAATCGCTAAAGAAAATTTTGAAAATCCTGACAACAAATGGGATGGTTTATGGGGGATCTGGGATCATTTTCAATTTGAGAGATTCAAACAGGAACTGGATTCGTTACAGGAACCATTTCATGGGGCAATTTTTACATCATCGTCCCACCAGCCCTTTCATCTTCCTGATCCTGAATTTTCTGTTTTTGATTCTTCAGTTCCAGATTATGAATGGTTAAATGCCCTGCACTATTCAGATTGGGCTCTAGGACAGTTTTTTGAACAAGCCAAGTCTTCATCGTGGTTTAAGAATACGGTGTTTGTTATTACAGCGGATCACACCATCTGGGCACATCGTGGAAAGGCGGTCGAAAATGCTCACATACCGTTGTTGATATATTCACCCTCAGAAGTCATTGCTCCGGGAATAAATCATACCATAGGTTCCCAAGTGGATATATTGCCATCCATGATAGATTTGCTAGGCCTTTCGACGGCTCATTCGTCTATGGGGAAAAGCCTGTTTTCAGAAACCAGTGAGTCCTTTGCCTTGTTTAATTCTGTCATCTATTTGTGGATCACACCAGATTATGCACTCAGCTTTGTGGATAACAAGTTAGCATCCATCTATAATAATCATACAAAAGTTTTGCAGGAAAAAATCAATTTTACAAAACTGCCTTCGGACATTCAGTCTGAAATCCGCACATACCTAGGCTATACCCAGACAGCGCATAATACGCTCATTACCAATTCTATTGCGCCCTGGTAGGTTGTTATTGAAAAATTGTATGTTTCAATTCGATATTCAAAACAAATTCTGTGACTTCTCTCTGATAAAGTTCGACTTTTTGTTGTAATTTAAAATGAACGTTTTGGATGAGTGAATTACTTTTCAATGAGACAAGCACTTGCGGAATTAATTCCGGATCAATCGTGAAGAGTGCCACCTCTACTTTGCCATCCTGATAATCCAGCGATTTAACCCAGACACCTTGAATGGGCGAAATGATTTGATCCAGAACAGAGTGCGCCAGCGAAGAATAGGTCTTTAAATGTTGATAAAGCGCATTGACCTGAAGAAAATGGTTTTGCTGTGCGGTATAATCATTGAGAAGTTGGAGTTGAATTCGACGTTCATCCGTTTTAAGCATGGCCTGCGTCAATTCGGTTTTGATATGATCTATGGAATTGCGAGTGTATTGATGCCAAATAAGAATTCCTGAAATTAATAGGGAGGGGACTGCAATTAACAGGGATTTTTGATATTTTGCGAGATTCTGTGATTTCTGTACATTCCAGGAAAAAGGATGTCGGGTTGAGGTTTGGGAAAATTGCCCTTGGGAAATTAAATTTTCAATGGTCAGAGTATTTGTCGCCTCATCTTGATTAACAGAGATCGTTAGACAGGTTAGTTGTTGAGTCTCCAACTGTTTCATATCTGCGAGCAGCAGTAATGCCTGTTGCCGGTCAGTTGCATGGATATTTACCCATTGCTGAATTTTTCCTCGTTGGGTTTGGATAAACGTGTATTTAGCGGCTGTTTCGAGAAGAATATGATGGTTAGGATATTGCTGTAATTCTGGAATGCACAAATAAGTGAGTGGTATTGATTCAATAGGGGTTCGAGACAGTTTTTGCAGAACTTTAATCAATGCTTGTGTTGCGAAGGACATCATCGAACAGAATAACGCACCGAATTGTGTGCCATCTTCTAAAAAACAGAAACCCACAGAAGAATCCAGTATATGAGGGGTTTGGAACCGATTCCTGATATATTGGGTAATTTCTTCGTTGTTTAAGGATGTGAATAACTGTTCATGGGAATTCATCACCCAGGGATATTCAAGCAATAGAATAATTTTTGAATATTTTTTTTGAGGGAATAGTTCGGCAATGGATTGGGGTGAATTATCGGATGGATACGTGGTAGAAAATATTTGTTTTCCATTTGATAGCCCCCACACTTGGTGGGGCCCCAGGATCAGATAAAAAATATCTTTTGAGAATAACCGCATCAGTATTCGGCGTTAATATAAATCACAATTATTCAAAAATGAAAGGCTTCATGATATTGGTCAATGGATGATCAATATGTTGAATCAAATAGACCAAACTGCCTCCCAGACATAAAAAAGGAGCAAAAGGGATTTGAGTGCTTCCAACGGGCTGTTTTTTGATGATCAACACACCCACACCTATTATTAAGCCACTGATTGCCGCCAGTAAAACCACCAGACTTAATCCTTGCCAACCCGTCCATAGTGCAACCAGTCCCAGCACAGCCGCGTCTCCATCGCCCAATCCTGGCCGGCGCCTCAGGGTTTCATAAAAAAAACCAATAAAATAAAAAGCTCCCGCAGCCACTAGCATGCCTGTCAGAAAAGATAAAAGCTGATTGGTTTCAAACAGAATAATCCAGGTGACACGCAGACAAATTCCTCCTACAATGATCCGTGGTTCTATGGTCATTGTATTCCAGTCGATGACGGCAATGATGATCAGCAGATATAGCAACAGCAATTCATTAATTATTGACAGAGAATAGCCACGCCAGAGAAACAACCCAATAGTTCCCATGAACGTCAGACATTCAATCAGCAATGGTTGAAGGGGGAGTGGATTGTCGCAGGATTGGCATTTTTTTCCAGCAAGCCAGTATCCTGCCAGTGGAATATTCAACAAAACCGGGAGTTGGTTCTGGCAGGAGTTGCATGTGCCGAGAGAAAATAAGGGGAGATCATCAGGCATACGTTGAATACACCGGTTCAGAATAATGCTGCTGAAACCTCCCAGAATGATAATGCCTAAAAACTCAAGGATCATGTTTATTTTACAGGAGAAATTTCGCCTGTATTACCATCAATATGATAATGACGAGTTTTTGAAGCTGATTTTATTTTTATCAATATGCTTCCTTCTCCAATGTCATCTGCTTTTGCATCATCCGGAACGGCCCAGATTGTGACGTTTCCATCAAATTCCTGGTCTTGGTATCGTGGAGAGTTTATTTCAATAGGAAAACGGACAAAACCACTTGCATCCAGTTCCACACTTTCCGGGAACTGGATATTGGGGTAATTGCTTCGTAGATAGAGTTTTCCAGTTCTTCCCAGATTTTGACCTGTTTGCACGTTGCCAAGCTGGATAGACAAGCGGATTGTTGATTGCTGTGTTTTTGTGAAATCAACGTCATAGGAATCGGCTGTGATGAATAATTTATAGGGAATATCTTCAATTTTTTTAGATAGATCATCAGTGCTGGAAATGGAAACCACTCTTTTTCCAGGAACAAGTTCTATGGAGGAGTTTTTGTTATCCACAGAGATCAGCCCTTCTGTCAGCGCAATAGAGGAGGCTGTTTCATTGGTTGAAACTCTAAGAGATGTTCCTTTAACTCCAATTGTTGCAGTGGGTGTTTTGATGGAAGTTTGCTGCCGACTTTTTTGCATTTTCCCCCAAAAGGATCCCATTTTCATAAAAAAATTGTAGCGAAAAGAACGTTGTTCAGTTTCTTGTTCTTTTCCTGTTTCAATCATGAACTGGGTGTTTTCAAAAAGTCTAATTTCAGAACCATCTCTGAACAGGACTGTCACTCGTCCGCCCTGACCCGTTATGATGGTATCATCCTGATAAAGCAAGAGCCCTTCTCGGCCCATTGTGCGTTTATTCATTTTTGAAATTTGCACCTCCACTTTTCCATTAACCTTGGTCAAGGTCGCGACAGCCGTGGGATTTTGAGCGAAAAGAGTGTTTGTCATCAATGTGACGGTAATCACTACAACCGAAAGAATTAGTTTTGTTGGATATCGCATATATTTTTTCATAAGTCCTCTTGGTTAATGGCCACGTTGTCTTTTTGTAAATTCTAAGAGTGGAGGAACAACTGAATCAGCATTCAATAATCCGTTCATATAATCAATTTTTGGTAAAATCAAATATCTTCCATGGGGCATCGACCGCCCGGCTTCACGAACCGACAAAAATATTGGTTCTGATGTGCTGGTAAACAACATCGCATGGGTTGTCATTGCGGGTAGATGCGATTCAACACCTTGCCATTGCGCACTTGTCTCCAAGGAATTGATGTAGGCCTGACTAGAACCGCAAATAATTTTCTGCTGAATATCTTCTGCAAGATTCCATTCCTGATGATTATTCAAATAATTTTTGATCAATCCTTCACGGATCAGTTGGATGTTTGCTGTTAATGAAGAATTTTCTCCAGTATTGGCATAAGGATGCATTCCAAAAATTGAAAGAGAACGTAAATGCTGTGTATGATAGGCTGCCATCATGAATCCTACCTGTGCGCCTATTCCAAAACCTAAAAAATGAAAGCTGTCAATTCCGAGTTCGGCTTTGATGGCCAACACATGCTCAATTCTGGATTCAATTTTATAAAACTCAGGTTCTTCCGGTGAATCACTATTTCCTTGTCCCAATGGGTCAATCAAGACCAGTCGGAAGTGATCTCCCAAAAGATCCACATAATAAGATTTATACCAGCAGTCCAGAGTTAGGAATGCTGGTGCATGCAGAATCAGGAATGGGCCTTTATCTCCTTCAACTTCATAGTAAATACGCTGTTTTTGACTTACAACAATAGGCATAATTCTCGTTTAAATGGACATGCGAAGTAAAATTAGGGTTCAAATAAATCAATGGGTTTGAGCAGAACCTGGATGATTGATCATACTGGCAGCATATCCCGCTCCAAATCCATTGTCGATATTAACAACCATGACTCCGGGAGCACAACTGTTCAGCATGGCTAATAATGCGGCAATTCCTCCAGTGCCAGTGCCATATCCAATAGAGGTTGGAACGGCAATCACTGGACATGAAACCAATCCCCCCACAACACTGGGTAAGGCTCCATCCATTCCAGCAACCACAATAATTACCTTTGCCTGATTTATAAAATGCATCTGGTCAATCAGGCGATGAATTCCTGCGACACCAACATCAGCGATGATCTCAGTTTTATTTCCCATGATTCGGGCCGTTTCAAGAGCCTCTTCAGCTACTGGTAAATCAGAAGTTCCGGCTGTTAAAATCAGAATATTTCCGTGGTTAGATTCATGACGACCTTGTATCAGCGATAATGTTTGGGCAACAGAATTATAGTGTCCTGAAATATTCTGCTTTTTGAGATTCTCCCATTTTTCAGGGGCTAACCGGGTGACAAGCACTTTCATATGAACAGCGCAATGGGCCTTCAAAATTTTCGTAAGTTGATCGACAGTTTTGTCTTTGGCATAAATCACTTCGGGAAAACCTTTCCGCAGTTCACGCCCATGGTCCAGTTTTGCAAATCCCAGGTTTTGGTAGCTCATAGACTGGACCTTGTCTAACGCGTCAACAGGCTCGATTTGCTGGTGTTTTATGGCTTCAAAAAGTTCTAGCCAGGATGTTTGCTTCATACCTTAAATTGTTTGAGAAATTTCATGTTCCATTTCAGCAATAAACTCCAAATCTTCAGGTTTCGGATGGTGTCGCCAACGTCGATGAAACCAGGCCCATTGAGATGGATTTTTTTTGATTAAAGATTCCATGTGCTGATTTAATTTATAAGTTAATTGATAAATATTGGATTTTTGTGGAGAACGGATCACCGGGATACGGCCATAACGTTCAAAATGCAGATGAAAGGTCCCATCAGGTTGCCGTAAAATGGTGTAACTCACTATCACAGAACCATATCTGAGTGCGAGGGACGAGACACTGATCGGTGTTTGCGCAGGTCGTCCAAAAAAAGGAATAAACATGCTGGGAACATTGGTGTCCTGATCAATGGCAACCAGAAAAATTTCTTTGTTTTTAAAACATTCCAGAATGGATTTGATGGTATTGTCAGCCCCCCGTGGAATCAATTGGATATTTTGCCTTCCTCTTGATTGCTGGAGTTTTGTGTTGATCCGTTCATCCGGATAATTGGTAGTGGCCGCTTTGGCGGGGTATCCCTTCTGGATCAGATAGGGAACAATCAACTCCCAGTTGCCCATATGCATGGCAAGCAATACAACCCCCTGTTGTTCTGCATAGGCCTGATCCAGAACTTCAGGATTATCCACATGAATGTATTGATCAACTTTGTGAATCAATTGTTCAATAGCAAAAAACTCCAGCATGCCCTGCCCAAAATGCATAAAGCAATCTTTGGTGCATTGTCGGATCTGTTCGCTCGAGAGTTCCGGGAAAACCAGAGAAAGTTGTTTCTCAGCAATTCCACGATCTTTTTTGAGCAGAATGAAAGCCAACAAACCAATTATTTTCCCGGCTTTCTGGAGTGTTTTCAGTGAATATGTATTTCCGATTTTTTCAAAAAAACAAAAAAAGGCGAATTCAATATTTCTGCGGAACCGCAAAGTCCATTTGGGACGCTTCTTTTTGAACTGTTCATAGGAAACAGGGTTTGTTTCTGTCATTGCAATATCAGACCTTCAGTGTTTGAAGAATAAACGCTTTGATGGCGGATGCTTTCGCTGGCAATACACTAACCCTGGATTCCTTGTCAGTTAATTCTGCTAAAGATTCAGGCAGTTCAGGATTTTTTCCGATAGCTTGTGTGACAGCATCTCCAAATTTTGCAGGATGTGCTGTTGCCAGACAAATGACAGGTCCTGATAACTGTATTTTTTTAGCGGCACAAATGCCTACGGCTGTGTGTGGGTCAACCAAATATTGATGGATTGAATATTCCTGTTTGATGGTTTCCAATGTTTCTATCTGACTGGCTCGTTCAGCAGTCATTTCATTGTTTGCTTTTTTGAGCCATGAGTCATCCAGCGTTAGTTTTCCAGTATCATGAAATGTGTTCATCCATGAATTCAATTGTTTGGAAGAGTTATTGCCCAGGTAATACAAGAATCTTTCAAAGTTGCTGGATATTTGAATATCCATAGAGGGACTCCAGGTTGGAACAACTGTGTCCGTATGATATTTTCCGGTGGTGAAAAGACGGTATAAAATATCATTCTGATTGGTTGCGACAATCAGTTTGTCAATGGGGAGGCCCATTTTTTTTGCATAAAATCCTGCAAGAACATCACCAAAATTTCCTGTGGGGACAGAAAAATTAACAGGATCTCCGACGCGAGGCACTACTCGAAAATAAGCATAAAAATAATAAACAATTTGAGCCAGGATCCTGGCCCAGTTGATGGAATTGACCGCACCAAGATGATACGTTTGTTTGAAATCCTGATCATTGAACAATGTTTTAACAATGTTTTGTGCGTCATCGAAAGTGCCTTCAACAGCAATATTGTGAATATTTTTATCCAGGACAGTTGTCATCTGTTTTTCCTGAATCAGACTCACTCTTCCTTGGGGATGAAGCATGAAGACTTCAATATTTTTTTTACCTCTTAAGCCGTAAATGGCCGCACTGCCAGTGTCGCCAGAGGTCGCACCAAGGACCGTCAGTTGATGGGCTCGTTTTTCCAGAAAATATTCAAACAGGTTGCCTAAAAATTGTAAGGCAACGTCTTTGAACGCAAAGGTGGGGCCATGAAACAATTCCAGAATCCATAGTGAGCCTGACTGCCGAACGGGTGTGATCTCAGCGTGGCGGAAAGACTGATAACTTTTCTGGATCATGAGCTTGAGTGTTGCTGAATCAATTTCATCTTCGATAAACATGCCAAGAATTTTGTGGCTTAATTCGGCAAAAGAAAGTGACTTGAGTGCTTGGAGTTGATCAACAAATGGAATTTCAGATGGAATGATAAGTCCACCATCATCCGCCAGACCTGTCATTACGGCATCTTCAAAAGATAAATTCTTTACCTGACCACGAGTGCTTAGATATTTCATTTGCTCCTTTTATCAAAAAGATGATCAATGAATCAAAACGGTTTGTTGTTAACCAGAGCGTTGGGAAAAGTCCAGTTCAACCCTGATATTCATGGGAGAAGGTACGTAAATAGCCTTGAAACATCTCTGAGGATACCTATGATTTATCAAAATATTGACGTATTATCGGAGATTACATGCAATTTAGTTCATTAATATTAAAACTCTTTTTGCTGATTATCGGAGTAGTCGGTGCTGTCAGTGGCACCTATGCGGCATTTCCTGTAATGCCAGAAATTCAGGCCTACCACAGTTGGGGAACTCGAAACAGCAATTACAGTTCAATCGCGGCTGGAATATCGCTTTTTTTATCAACAAATTATGCTTCGGCAGACCGAACACTCCATATTCTGAAAATTACAGTTCCTGCTGACGTAGCGGATGTGAATATGAGGGTTGGCGGCTGGTTTATGGATTCTGAAGGCAATGGCGTTGAACTTGGAATACATGACCAATGGCACAAATCGGGTGAAACACGTGGTGCATCTCTTTCTCTCAGGCACATTCGCTGGGACAAAACCCATATAGGTGCATCACCCCTGGGAAAAACAACGGCAAACATGATTCATCTGGGATGGAGTTCAGGAAAGACAGTCATGAGTTTTCTGTTTGGAATTGATTTTGTCTCAATCAATACGCCCAACGATTCGTTTGCGGAAGCTCAATTTATGGCAGGAGCCCGAACCGCCTTTTGATCACGGAATAAACGGTACAAAGGATTTGAGTCTCGCTTGTTCATCTTTACTCAAAATATGATCTGATCGTAAAACATCAATTATTTTTTCATGCTCTCTGTGTCCCATTACATCCACTCCATCATATCCAAGCATCACTCGTATTAATCGTCGGTAAATATTTTTAGGGGTTTCAAGCATTCTTTGCGTGAACCGGATGAAGGGTTCGGCGTTTCTTGGAATATCAAAAGATTGATTTGAATCATCAAAATGATATTTTTGTCCATGAGAATCAAAATATCCATAGGGCATGAATTTCATTTGTAAAAAGTTCATGATAAGATCTCTGGCATCCTGACTGCTAAGAACTTCCTCGAGATAATCCTGTTCTGATTCTGTGGAGTTAGGATCAAATGCTGATTCCAAGCGTTCCATATAGTCAACCACAACATGGGGTTGTTCAAGAACTTTCAATAACGCCAGCGAGCGTTCTGAGCCTATCTTGGAGCATGCATCTTTAAGCCGACGCATCACATCGGAGATAAAGGGTTCAAAGCTTGCGCCTGTTGTTTTCTTTGTTAATTCAACAATTGATGGTGAGGCGAAAGCGTCTTGGACAACGGCGGTCTGTGCGGCCGCGACCTGTTTTTGTGAGGATTCAAATGCTGCGGCGAGTTTAGTTTTTTCCTGTAACTCATTCAATCGGAGACTTATCTGATCCTGGATTTGTGACATTTGCGTGTGTAATTCTTCACAAAACATTTTTTCTTTTTTTGAATTATCCAACAAAACATTATCAATAAACCAATCAAGATCAGAGGCCATGTTGCTAATTTTTTTAAGCAAAGGATCTGGTGCAGTGGAGTGTTCTTTCAAAATTTGGCTGACAGATTCAATAAATAGAGATGGTGTGCTGGTTGATTTATAGCATGCCAGGACTTTCTGATAGACAATAAAAATAGTTTTGATGGCTTCAGTCATCAAGGAAAAGCTACTGGTAACATTTCCGAGTGCGATGCAGGCAGAAGTGAGTTCTGCCTGATCTTCGTAAGCTTCTCGAAGTAATTTTCTGCTGGTGGTGGGTGACAGGGACATGATATTGTCCAGATTTTTGATGGTACCAATAATTTTTTCATCATAATGGTTAATATCTTCACCTGCCTGCTCCAGAATTTTCAAATCATTGAGGAGTCCATTCTCAATATTTTTCTGGAACAGACCTGCCTGACAAATCACTTGTTGCAATTTTTGAATGTGTTCTTTTCTTGAATCAAAAACATTCAGACTTTTTCTGAGCAGTCCATGGATGACTGTAAGTGCCTTATTTAAAAAATCGGGTAACAATTGAGACGTCGTGGAAAGTTGATACACTTTTCCGAAAGATATGGACAAATTGTGAAGCAGTAACGCCATTTTCCTTAAATCATTGTCCATCGAAGAGAGTGTTAAAACAAAAAATTGCAAAAGTTTCATCTCTCTAGTAACTTGTCGTAAAAATTGCTCGACAACCGATTCTGGTTCTTTTGAACGGGCTTGGGATAATTCAACCAGAATATCTGAACGTTCACGAAGAAATCTCACGGACTCCAGTGGAATATAATATTCACGGAAACGGATCCATAGTTCTTCCAAGGTTTCTTTTTTGAGATGAATGCTATGCCGCAGTAAAGAATTAGATGATTCTGATTCATAGGTGCTGATTTTTAATTCAAGCTTGCCAAGAGTCATAAAAACATCAGAAACATTGGTTGGTACAATTTCTTGTGCAGATTGTTGTTTTAATACTCCTGAAAAATATTGTTGCTGTATCCTGGTCAGAGTTTGAACTTCCTTGAAGTATTTCTGGATATTTTGCAAATCGTTCAATGAAAATGTGTAATTACTTTTGCTCCATTGGGTTTGCTTCATGAGTTGACTGCAAAGCTGTTGAATGCTGTTACATAAACCCAGTATGGTCGTCTTTTGGGCAATCGTGATGCTCACAGGAAGTGAAAGATAGGTAAACAGGTTTTTTCGCTCAAGATTATCTTTTATGATCTGGGCTTCCTGACCCGATTGTTTAATTTTTTGTAAAATACTGATTCCTTCTGGAAAAACATGGCTGATTCCGTATTCGACATGAAAATTAATGCTGTATATCAGATTTTCGATATTTTTTATCAACGATAAAAAAAAATCTGATTGAAGCTCAAAATGTCGTGGAGTTCGACATTTTTCGTTGATTTCATTCATGAGTTTATTGATCTGATCCAATGCCATTGCAATGTGTGTCTGGTCATCTTGATGCAAGACACACAAAGTTGGTTCCAGAATGTTTTTTACAAAGTTATTGATTTCAAGAACTTGATGTTGCGCTTGTTGAATGGGAAAGATTGTCTGTTTATTTTCTCTGATAACAGACTGCATATTTTTTAAACGATTCAAGACTTCAAAATTATCAGACACAATCCCTCTTTTTATATATTTTGATCAATCCAGCCTTTAAGAGCATGGAGACTATTGTATGAAGACCTTATTAGATAATCTGACAACTCCCCAGGAAATTCAACAATTTACTATTGATGAACTGGAACAGTTGGCTTACGAATGTCGACAACGTATCGTGGAAGTTACCAGTAAACAAGGCGGACATCTGGCATCATCCCTAGGCGCACTTGAAATTACGGTTGCCTTGTTCAAATTGTTTGATTTTAGATTCGACCGTGTTGTCTGGGATGTTGGACATCAAGCCTATGCACATAAATTATTAACAGGCAGGCATAAAAATTTTGATAGCCTTACTCAAAAAGGAGGTATCAAAAAATTTCTATCTTCTCAAGAAAGTCCTTATGATCATTTTGGAGCCGGGCATGCTTCCACCTCGATTTCAGCCGCCTTAGGCATGGCGATTGGTCGGGATCTGAAAAACGAAAAACATCATGTAATCGCAATAATCGGGGATGGTTCATTAACTGGCGGATTAGCCTTTGAAGCCTTGAATCATAACGGCTATCTCGGAAAAAACCTCATCATTATTATCAATGACAATGGTATCAGTATTGACCCAAATGTTGGAGCGCTTTCCAAAGTGATTACCAATCTGACCTCATCACATCCTTATAATAATTTTCGTAACACCGTTTGGGAGTTTACAGGCAAGATTCCCTTTTCAGGAATTGTTCGGGGAGGATTGCATAAGTTTATAGCCTCATTAAAAACATTTTTAACGCCAGGTACTTTATTTGAACAATTGGGGTGGCGGTATTTTGGTCCGGTTGATGGACATAACCTGCATGATCTGCTTGAAATACTGTCCAGGGCTAAAGAATTGGAAGGTCCGATTGTGATTCATGTGCTCACAAAAAAAGGAAAAGGGTATCTGTTTTCTGAACAGGATGCGTATAAGTATCATGGTGTGACTCCGTTTGTACCTGAGAGTGGAGAGTTTATAAAGAAAGCCACTGCGAATACCAGTGAAAAAAGCTATACGGAAATATTTGCTCAAAAACTGGATGAGATCATGGCGGAAGATGAACTGGTTGTTGCAATCAGTGCCGCAATGATGAGCGGGACTGGTATTAGAGGTCTCCAGGAAAAATATCCTGACCGAATTTTGGATGTCGGCATTGCTGAAGGTCATGCCGTGACCTCTGCCGCAGGAATGGCTACAAAGGGCATCAAACCTTTTGTGACGATTTATTCAACTTTTTTGCAACGGGCCTTTGATCATATCATTCATGATGTAGCCCTTCAGCAGTTACCTGTCAAATTCATGCTTGATCGCGCAGGACTGGTAGGCGCGGATGGTCCGACTCATCATGGGGTGTATGATTTGACATATTTACGCATGATGCCTTCCATGGTGATTATGGTTCCCAAAAATGGTGCTGAACTGCGTTTGATGATCGATTTTGCTTATCATTATTCACAGGGACCGATCGCATTGAGATACCCTAGAGGTAGTTCTGATGAACTGGATGAAAGTCTATGCGCCCCCATTGAACTGGGATGTTCGGAAATCATTAAGCAGGGATCCGATATTGCAATTTTTGCAGCGGGTACAATGGTTCAGAATGCCATAGATGTTGCTCAACTTTTGGAGGAACAAGGATATATGGCCGCAGTCATCAACATCCGTTTTGTGAAACCTCTGGATGTGAATATGGTCAAAAAATTTGCCTCAGAAACAAAACTGGTTGTGAGCCTGGAAGAAAATTCTGCAATTGGTGGGATGGGAAGCGCGATTCTGGAATGTTTGTCAGAAAACAATATATTGGTTGATTCTCTGGTTTTAGGCGTGCCAGACAATTTTATCAGTCAGGGAACACAATCTCAGCAAAGAGAAGAGTGTGGCCTTGATGTTGCGAATATTTTGTCATCAATTCTTGGTAAAATCGAGCACTCGGCAAAATTTGAAAAGAAAAAGACCAAACCTCTAAAAAAAACTATGATTGTTCATGATCCGATTTTGAATTGAGAAACAGATGATATCAGCGCACTTGTGTTTTCCTGTAATCCCTGAACAGAAAGATCTTGTGCTTCAACAATGGCTTTAATGTCTTTAGTAGAGCTTGCGTTAGTGGAGGACAATTTTCTCAATAAAGTGATTTCATTGAAGGTTTCATGCACCAGTGTGCTTTGTTCTTTGGCCGCTTGGGTGATTTGAGCCACACTTTCAGTGGACGCATGTACCAGTTCACTCACTTCATTGAGTATGCTTTGGACATTTTTGACAGCCTCATCGCCATCATGCACCCTGTCGACACTTTCTGTAATTAATCCCTGAATATTTACAGTGGCGTTGGTTGAACGTTCAGCCAGTTCTCTCACATGCTGAGCCACAACAGCAAATCCCTTTCCATGTTCGCCTGCCTTGGCCGCTTCAATAGCCGCATTCAATGATAACAGATTTGTCTGTTTGGCGATGCCACGGATATCACCAAGAATCCCACCGATTTTTTTAGTACTGTCATTGATTCTGTGCATGCTCTCAACCATGTTATTCATGCTCTCAACACCAGTTCCCACAAGATCTTCCATTTCTCTGGAGCGCCGAGAAGTCACCGCCGCGTTTTCAGCAATTGCTGCACTGGCAATATCTAGTTGTGTAATTTGCTGGTTGACACGTTCTGTACTTTGATCCGAACTATCAAGGCTTGCTGCAATTTCCTGTGTGGAGACAAGCATACGGTTGGATGACTGGACAAGGTCTGTGGTTGATCGGTTAACCATGGATGTAATTTCAGCAATGGCTCTGACAATATCATATACCTGACGAAGAAATCGATTCAGATAGACGCTGATATTTCCTATTTCATCCCGTGTTTCGACATAAAGCCTTCTGGTCAGGTCTCCCTCACCTGAGGATATTCCGGATAAAGCCCGGGAAAGTTGTTGAACAGGAATAATCAACATTTTGAGTGTTTCATACAGACAATAGGAGAATACGGACATCAACATGGCAAATGCGCAAAAAAGACGCATGAAAATCAATTGGGCAGAATTATCTGAAATGCTGACAAGATATGCGGCATCAATCATGTAAAGAATGGAGAATCCTAACGGTAGAATCGTGTTTAAAACCATTCGTTTCGTTAACGAACCATAGTTGATTTCTGTATACTGCCGAACCATTTTTTCAACATTGACGTACCCTAAAAGAATCATGAAGTATGTAAGCGTTACCATATGAGCCGGAACAGAGAAGGCTATTTCAATGGTGAGCAGACCTCTGAGTTGTAAGAGTCCTACCATTGTGATAATGCCCATAACCAGGAATATGCTCACCGTTTTTACAACTTTTGAAGGAACTTGATAAATGTTTTCAGGAGTCAACTTACGGAACACCGCAAAATACAGAACAATATTCATAAGTAAAATCATGGTGGGGCCTGAAAAAAACCATGCGCTCCACAAAGATTGGGTATCAGGACCAAAAAAATCACCACGTAAAAAGGCGGCCAGAATTTTTTGTGAGAGCGCAAAACTGGAAAGCGTTCCAAACACCGGCATCACATACACGGTACCAATAAAAAATTTCCATTGGATCGCAGATGCCAGTTCGTATTTTCTTCTCGAAAAAAACCAGGCACCCATGGCCAGGGTTAAAAATAGAATGATTAAATGCTTCATAGCAGGACTCCTGTTTCCTGGAGATAGTTAGTCAATTTACTGTTGTGTGATGTTCTTCAAATCGCATACCAAATTCTATCAATTCCCACAACTGATTTGCCAGAATAAAATCAGAATTATTGTTTATTTCATGAAAATGCTCTGAATCAGTATCATCCCAATAAATGCGCTTGAAATGTTATTCTCTTATCTTTATGGTGCGCCAAGCCAAAGCTGACTGCTGGTTAGCTTGGGGTTTGGGCTGATACTTACTTGACGTTCCTTCATGCGATTTTCCTTGCCTGAAGGGAAATCGACAGAGTAAACAGCTTGCATTTCCTGGCCGGGGCAGACGCAGGTCAATTTAACCAGATTTCTCCGAAGCTCCATTATTTTTTTAATTCTTAGCAAGGGAATATCGCTATGTCGAACGATTTATTGGCAAAATTGGGAGAAAAAGTACAAAACGCTGTTGCAACCATTGAACAATTGAAATCAGAAATTGATGAATTGCGAGAGCGAAATAGTCAATTAGAAGCAGAAAAAGAAGAATGGGATAATAAGTTATCCGCTTTACTGGATCAGTTCGACAATCTGGATACTGACGAAGAAGAGTACGAAGAAGACGAAGAGGAAGAGTACGAAGAAGATGAAGATGACGAGGAATACGAGGGGGAAGAGGACGAGGAGGAGATCCTGGAAGAAGAGGATTCCGCAGAAGACACATATACCGAACGCTCAGCCTGAGAAATGCTATAAAAAAATTACTTTCTCTGGATTGATGTAAGGAAAAATAGAGGTGCTCTATCGGTGTGGTCAAATTTTAACTCTTTGGATGGCCTTGTGGACAATTACCTGCGTTTATTCAGGAGTTGTTTATAGTGCCTCGGAAAAACCTGGAGTTGGGGTATTATCGGTTCAAGCGGTATATCCCTCAAATGGTTTTGAATGGCTGGGAGACTTTATCCAGGAAGAATTGACCCATCAACTGCTTCTCAATGAAAAATATGCGGTGATGCATACCTCCGTTATGCATCAGTGGCATCATAGCTTATTTTTTTCATCTGCCTCCTCAGTATCATTTGATAGTCTTCAAAAAATGGGGCTCCAATTTTTAATGGAGCTCTCATTTCAAAAAGTGATGAATCACGTGGCACTCACGTGGCACTTATATTTTTTTGAAAACAATCAATTTATCGTTCAAACCCACCAAAGTTTTCAAAAATTTGCTGATCCAGACACTTTTATCCAGAGTTTAGTCAGCAGTTTGGTCTTATATCATCCTGCATTTTCTACTTTACGTTTTTTCCCTCAGAACACACAATGGTCAGGTATTGAAGCCTATTATCAATGGCGGCAGATTATGCCTGAATCTCCTCAGGACCCTGAATGGCTGTCATCCGAAAACCAATTGAAATCATTTCAGGTAACTTATCCGTTTCTGACACGATTGGTTCAATATGATCTGGCTAAACATTATATTATTGAGAGTCAATTTTCAGATAATTCATCATCGATAGTTCAGGCCTTACAAGCAATTCAGGAAGCTGTGAAATCGGATCCTAAAAATGATCAGTACCGACTTTTACTGAGCTTGATTTACTGGTATCAGGATCAAAAACACCTGGCCAAGGCCGAGTCTGTCATTGCAAATGCGTCAAATCCCTTGAATGGTATTGCCTGGATATTATATGGTATGACAATAGGAAAGCATCTTTTGGATGGGGAACAATTCATTCGTAAGGGGTTGATATACTACCCGTTTTTAAAAGATGAAACAACGCCATTTTCGGTGTACTATCGTTTGTATACTACCTTAAAACCATGGTTTTTTGAAAAAACCGTCAACGATTCCTCGATTAAGAAAAATCCTTATGAATTGGGAGTTGAGGCGTTCAACAATCAGCAGTGGGAACAGGCTCAAAACTATTTCGAAGAGTCGCTGAAAACAGAAAACTCACTGGATGTACAATTATATTTGGCCAAGATCAAAATCGAACGTAATCTTTATCATGAGGCCTTATCTCAATTGACAGATCTGCAAAAAAGTAATCCTCAACATGATCTCATTATTTATTATTTAGGATACATTCAGGAACAATTAGGCTATTTCAAGGAAGCTGAGACGCTGTACCGTCAGGCTCTTGAAATAGCACGAGACAATCCTCAGATTTTGTTTCGTCTAGGGACTGTTTTGATCAAGGTTGGTAAACTGGATGACGCACAGAATATAATGGAAGGCGTTAGTAAAAAATATCCGGATTATCCAAAAATCTGGTGGAATTTGGGGATTTTATATATGCAAAAAAAAGCATTTTCTAAAGCACAGGTTGCATTGGAAGAATCTCTCAGACGTGATCCTGACAATAAAAAAATTCAAAATTTACTCAACAAAGCAAAACAATCTCAATGAGTGTATATGGTTCAACCTGTATCAGCATCTAAAAAAATCCAAAAACCAAGGTGGCTGAAAGTTCCATTTCCAGGAGGTCCCCGTTATGCCTGGATCAAAGATAAAGTAGTCTCTCTTGAGTTGAGTACTGTTTGTGAAGAAGCACGTTGTCCCAATATTGGTGAATGCTGGAACGGTGGTACTGCAACCTTTATGCTGATGGGCGACACTTGCACAAGAGGGTGCAGGTTTTGCTCAGTACATTCTGCAAAGGAACCCGCTCCTCTTGACGAAAAAGAACCTCAGAAACTGGCTGAAACCTTGGGACAAATGAAATTAACGTATGTTGTTCTTACAACCGTGGACCGTGATGATTTGCCGGATCAGGGGGCTGGACATATTGCGGGCTGTATTCGTGCGGTCAAAATTAAAAATCCTGAGTTGCTGATTGAAATTCTGATTCCGGATTTTAGGGGTGAGATGCCACTGGTTCAAAAAGTTTTGCAGGCCAAACCGTCAGTACTTGCTCATAATATTGAAACTGTGGAGCGGTTGACCCAGAAAGTCCGTGATCGAAGGGCCGGATATCATCAATCGCTGGAAGTACTGGGATATATAAAAAAAATGAATCCAGAGCAACTGACAAAATCATCAATCATGCTGGGACTTGGGGAAACCCGAGATGAAGTGATTCAGACCATGCGGGATTTGAGAGATCAAAACGTTAACTTTCTGACTATTGGCCAATATCTTCAGCCATCCACCAAACATCTTGATGTTGAGCATTATGTGAGTCCTGAAGAATTTGGGAATCTGGAAAACCTGGGGCTCGAAATGGGGTTTGAATATGTCGCATCCGGGCCGCTGGTCAGAAGTTCCTATAAAGCAGCAGAATATTTTATTGCACGTAAATTGAAAAACTCTTCATCAGGCAATTATGCTACTTGATGCACCTCTTACACTTCCACATTTGTCCGGTATTGGCGGCCATGTTTGTCTGCCGGGATCAAAAAGCATGTCAAACCGGGCCTTGTTATTAAGTGCTTTGGCTCGTGGAGAGACAATTGTTGAAAATATTCTGGATAGCGATGATGTCCGGTATATGGTTCAGGCTCTGGAAACATTGGGGCTTCAATTAACCAATAACTGGGACCAGCATTGGATAAAAATTCAGGGCTGCGCTGGAATTTGGCCAGTCAAGGGAACCGAGTTGTTTTTAGGAAATGCTGGAACGGCGATTCGTCCTTTGACGGTGGCTGTCGCATTGGGGGATGGACGTTTTGTTCTGGATGGTGTTCCCAGAATGAGAGAGCGACCGATTCAGGATTTACTGGACGCAATGAATACTTTGGGCATGCAGGTCAGAAGCCTTCACGAGACAGGCTGTCCTCCAGTTGAGGTGATTGCCAGCGGGATTCCCGGGGGAGTAACAGAATTGAGTGGTGCGATCAGCAGTCAATTTCTGACAGCGCTTCTCATGGTTGCTCCTTATGCCAAAAAAGATGTGACCATTAAAATTAAAGACAAGCTGGTTTCAGTTCCCTATGTTGTTATGACTCTTGAAATGATGAAACACTTTGGTGTGAAGGTTGAGCATAAAAATTTTGAACAGTTTTATATTCAGCACGGTCAGGTTTATCAATCACCAGGACATTTTTATGTCGAAGGTGACGCCTCCTCAGCGTCTTATTTTTTGGCTGGGGCCGCGATTACTGGAAAAACTGTAACAGTGGAAGGCTGTGGCAAGATGAGTCTTCAGGGAGATGTCAATTTTGCGGATGTTCTTGCTCAAATGGGGGCAACGGTAGAATGGACTCCGCATTCTGTGACGGTAACAGGAAATGGATTGCAAGGTGTAGATATTGATATGAATACCATGCCTGATGCCGCCATGACGTTAGCTGTTGCGGCGTTATTTGCCAATGGGCCGACACGAATCAGGAATATCTATAACTGGCGATTGAAAGAAACAGAACGCTTGCATGCTGTTTCAACAGAATTGCGAAAATTGGGTGCTGACATTGAGGAAGGTGTTGATTATCTGGTGATTGAACCGCCGCCACAAATAAAAAGTACGTCAATTGAGACTTATGATGACCACCGGATGGCAATGGCGTTCTCTTTGGCAGCCTGTGGTGAAGGGCAAATCACTATTAATCAACCGGATTGTGTTTCAAAAACTTTTCCTGATTATTTTGATGTATTGCTATCACTTCAGTGCTGATGTCAATTGATGGTCAAGACTCCGTAATCGCCTGCGGCAGTAGTGCTTGAATACTTTTTAACCACGCCATTTGTCAAACTGTCAACACCGCTGTCTGTTCTTTTAGGATCATGGTGGCATAAAAGAACCATCCCAACACCTGCCATTTTACACAGAGAAACTGCATACTCATCACATCCATGTCCCCAGCCTGTATACATTGATTTGTACTCATCAATTTTATACTGACAGTCAAGCATCAAACAATCTGCTCCTTTGACGTGTTGCAATAAGCTTTGGGAAACACTTTCTTGTAATTCATGATCTGTCAGAAATACAAATTTTTGTCCTCCCGGCATTTCCAACGCATAACTGATAGTAGTGTCAGGATGAAAAGTAGTATGCATGAATACTTTGACACATTCCTTGAGCGGAACAGTGACTTTGCTACGCATTTCATTTTTATAATGAATTCTGGAAATGTTGACTGTGGCATTGGGATGTTCTGTTTTATTCAGATAACTGACTTTTGAGATCCAGCCAATACCAAGAACATCTTTATGCAGAAGGCCGACCTGGGTGGTTGGCTGAGCAACGTTTTGAAATTGAAAATGATAACCGATTTGCTGAAATGGGATAGGAAAAAAAGGTTTACGAAAGGCTCCATTAGCCACGGCTTCTTGAGGTCCAATGAGTTTGTCCTTAGGACCGAACATATATAAACATGTCTGTTCAATAAAAGGAAAGCCTGTGAAGGGAAGGCCTACAATGTGATCCCAGTGATAATGGGTAAATCCCACCATTACCGCATGATCAACGCTTCTAAAAATGTTGCTGATAAAAGGACCTGCCGCTTCTCCGGCTGGTTGCATGCCGCCACCGGCATCCAAGAAAAATTTGAGATCGGGATGAAAATACTTACTCTTGATTTCAAGACAGGTGGTGTTACCACCATAATGCATTTTGTTTGGTGCACAAACATCTTTAGAGCCTCTGGTGCCCCATGTGACCACACCGATAGCATCTGAGCAAGGTTGCTGTACATACTGAATGGCAGATTGCTGACGTCTGACTAAATCTGGATCCAGATAATATTTTTTTGTAGACATCCATCCCTTTGTGACAAATCAAAGTCGGTGAATATAACCTGAATTTCAAGAATTATTGCTTTATAACTTGTTCAATATAGATGCGCAACCAAAAATTCATGGAGTCATGTATTTTGGAAAGGAAGAAAGCGGGTAAGACTGACCGCTGTATTAATCATGGTCTGAAGTAATTTTCCTCCAACTGGCCCTAATAAAATCATGGTTTTAAGAAAATCGCATATGATTGAATTTTTATATCCAGCAGGAAGTTCCTGCAGAAATACCAATTTTTTTTGTGCATCATGATTCAGTTTGTTGATCAAATCGTAGCTGATATCCAAAATGACCGTTTTTTGAATAATGGTATAATCAATTTTTTCATGATGGACCCAGTTCCGCATTACTCCTTCACGGTGTGCCCAATCCAGAAGTTGCTTTTCTTCTTTATATCGCATCAATGATTTGCTGTTTGTTTGAGAAGCATTTGCATTGTGTCTTCGATATCGAAAGACGGGTGTAGCCGTCGCACAGATACGATATCCATGGAATAATACACGAAACCAGTACTCCCAATCCTGTACTTGTCCGTATGCAGGATTAAAGCCTCCTATCACATCAACCATTTTTTTTCTAAAAAAAACACTGGGGCAATTAATGTAAGCTCCTGTTAATAATTTGGAAAATTCAAATTCAGGAGAATGATAAATTTCTTGTTGGCGAAAATATTTATTTTGTTTATAGAGTTCAACAGGCGAATTTACAGGTTCCGATTTTTCGTTGATTGTGATGGCTGGACAATGAGCAAGGGCTGCGTCTGGATATTTAAGGATGAGACTTCTCATTGTTTCCAGATATGTGGGTTCATATTCATCATCAAAGTGCAGAAGTGTGAAAAATGGTGTTTTGACCAAATCCACGGATCTGTTCCAGTTTGAGGTAATTCCTGCATTGGCGTATTCAAAGATCTCAAGATGAGGCAATACAATTTCAGAATGACGAACTAGATCTACAGAATTATCCTTAGAACCATCGTCCACCACATATATTAAAAAATTTTGATATGTTTGCTGGCTCAGACTTTTAAGTGCACGAAGTATATAATGTGCACCATTATAATTAGGAATCAATACAGTGATGTCTGGTTGCATGAGGCGATTATAGCAGGAATGAATGGAAAATCTTGAGTCAGGAGAGCAGATACTGACATGCTCTATTGGGCATTTTGTACGGATTCAAGCGGATAATACTGGTCCAGAATCAAATCATGATTGCGATTCCATACTGTGACTCTCACGGCTTTGTATTTTGGAGAATAAGTATATTCCTTGAAAAAACGTTTGAACCGGCGGATGGAATATGAAGTAGCCTCTGTTTCCTTAAAGGGAATATCCATTTTTAGTTGAGTCTGGTTCACCAATAGCACACGGATATAACCAGACTGTATATCATCAGTCAGATTGTAGAGGTGGAGTTGAATTGCCATCTTGGTTTTTTCAGGGTCGATTTCGAATTGGAACTGATCAATCTTAACTTCAAAAGCATCTTTGGTTCCAATATTGATTGCACTGACACTGGCTTGAGGGGTTTGTAAGGAAGGCCCTTCACTATCTTCCTGTTGTTGGTATTGCATCAACTGTTTTTTGAGAGATTCAATCTGTTGCAGATAAAGCGTTTTTTGTGTTTGTAGTTCTTTGATAAAACCTTCTTTTTTTTGAAGCTGTTCCTGGACTTCCGTGATTTTGGCAACAAAGACATTCTCTTTGCTTTGAGATTCAGAATTCAATGGTTGTTTTTCCGCAATCATTGCCTTCAATTTTTGTAATTCAGTGTCATAATGGCTTTCAAGCTGACTTAGTGATTCCTGCAATTTTTCGGACTTTTGTTTTTCATCGTAATTAAGTTGCTGTACTTCCTGTATTTTAGCGTTATAGGCAAAGTACTGGTAGGTTGAAAAACAAGCCATGATCACAAAAATCAGGCCGATCAGCAAAAAAATTGATTTCAAATGATTGCTGTTCAATTGCCAGTTCTTTTTTGATCCAATGATATAGATTGATGTTTCCAGTTGTCCCATATCCGCTTCAGGATGAAATAATAAAAAGTCACTGTTCAATCAGACTTGTCTATGGCAAGTCCATGTTCTCCGCCAGACGATAAATTTGTCCACCGACAGAGTCAAGAATTCCGGTGAGTTCTAATTCAACTAGTATGCCTAACAATCGATCAATCGGAATTTTTGACGCAATATGAATGGAATCGATGGTTTCGACCCCATGATGAATGGTTTCAAGAGCCAACCATTGTTCAGCAGAATAATTACTTTTGTCCAGCAATTGTTTGTTTTTTTGTGCAAAGTCAAAAGAGGTTTGGTCTGATTTATTGCCGCACAGTTGGAGTTCTTCAAGAATTTCTGAGCCTGATACCACCAGTTTTGCCGCAGATGATGCGATTAATTGATTGGGCCCGGCACTGGTGGGCGAATCTACAGGTCCTGGAAGCGCAAAAACCTCCCGATTCTGGTTCAGAGCAAACCCGGCAGTGATTCGGGCACCGCTTTTAATTTTTGATTCAGTGATTGTGGTCCCCAGAGAAAGTCCGCTGATAATTCTGTTGCGAATAGGAAAATTACGGGCAAGAGGTTTCAATGCCAGGGGAAATTCAGAGATCAATGCACCTTGTTTAGTGATTTCATGGGCCAGTGGAATATTTTCAGGCGGATAGATATGTTGTAGACCTCCAGCCAGAACAGCGATTGTTTTTAGCCCCAATTCCAGGGCGGTCTCATGGGCAACCGTATCAATTCCCCGTGCGAGACCACTCACCACAACCGTGTCTGGACGAATTTGGGCAATTTCCTCAATCAGCCGTTTGGTGTGGCGTTTGCCATAAACAGTACAGGTTCGCGAACCTACGAATGCGAGGCAAGGGGCTTGGGGCGATGGCAGAGAGCCTTTGCAGTACAGCACAAGTGGGGGCGATGCGATTTCTTTCAAAAGTTTAGGATAATTTTCAGATTCATAGCATATCAATTTGAGGTCAGAATCTGATTCAAATAACCGTTTTTCAATCAGAAAACTTCTTGTATTTTGAGCTTGGGTAATGGCCAGGGCCAAACTGTGAGGGATACCTGACTTTTGTTGAATTTGTTCTGCAGGCGAATGAATCAGCTCTGATACTGAAGAGTATTGGGATAGTAATCGGTTGAGGGTTTTTATTCCGAGTCCTGAAACCAGATTGAGTGCAAGCCAGTCTAATTCAAGCATTTTAAAAACCATTTTTCATATTGCGGGCAATTTCTATTTTTGCCTCATCTTTTTTGAGACTTTCACGTTTGTCATGAAGTTTTTTACCTTTGACCAGCGCAATTTCAACCTTTACCAGCCCATGTTTGAAATACATCTTCAGAGGGATCAGCGTGAGTCCTTTTTCGCGGGATTGACCATAAAGTTTACGAATTTCCTGTTTGCGAAGCAGCAATTTTCTGGCTTGAAGGGGATCATGGTTATTGCGGTTTCCAAAATCGTAGTGATTGATATGTGCGTTGATAAGAAAGACTTCCATTGCAGGACTTACCGCACAATAACTTTCTGAAATATTGGCCTTGCCCAGGCGAAGGCTTTTTACCTCTGTTCCTCGCAGTTCAATGCCGGTTTCAAATGTCTGAACGATTTCATATTCAAAATGTGCCTTGCGGTTAGTTACAATGATTTTGATATTCATGGCACCCTTTTCAATAAAGTCTGGATATATTCTCCCAAATATATTGAGGCAACTTCATCCACATCAAAAAAATGAACTCCGATTTCATTACAATCATTATTTTTCTGAAACCAGCGAATCTCACTTTCAAGAACCAGATCTGTAGAAAAACAAATATTCAGGCGATCTCCAGGCTGGCAGGGTTCATTCCAGTCCAGACAAGCGCCACCAAGGGAAATATTTCTAATTGTCACCCGGTGGTTGTTCCCTGATGCTGTTTTTACAAGGAATTCCTGGTTAATGATAAATCTTTGCTGATTGCGCTGATGGATGTTTTTCGATGTCATTGGATTATATGAAATGGTTTATGATTGTCTGCGAAGATCATATTTCTTGCGTGTTTCCTGGTTAGACAACACTTCATACGCATTTTTAATCTGTAGTGTCATCTGCTCTGCCTGCTGTTTTACCCATTCAAAATCCGAACTTTGATGACGATCAGGATGATACTCTTTCAGTTTTTTATAGAAAGCTTTTTTAATGTCATCTGCACTGGCAGATTTTGGAACTCCGAGAATTTCATAGTAATCAGGTTTAATGCTTTCTGAATTCTTTTCCATTTTCGGGGGAGGATCTTCTTTTTTTTGTTCCTGCTGTTGTTTTTCAAATTTAAAACTCCGGAGAGTCTGCAAAATAAACAAAGTTTGTGAGGTGAGTTGATTATAATTTGCGTTGGGAGATGACGCTTTTTTTTGAATAATGCGTAATTCAGCCTCGAAATCCAGGAACTGTGTGCCATATTTTTGATGAATGTCCGCTTTTTGTGCCAGTTTAAGAAATTCCATGGTTTTGGACCAAGTCTCCTCATAGTGTTTAGGATTACCAAGGGGTTTTTGTGAGGTCGCTTGTTGTTGTTTAATTTTTGTATGCAATGGCGGTTTGAGTTTGGGTTCATCGTCATCCGGCTCCATTTTGAACCGGTGTATCCACAAATGTCGGGATCGATAGGCAAATATTCCTGCTCCTGCAAGGATTGAAAGTGCCACCATAGTGGTCAAAATATCCCATGCAAGATTTTGCTGGTCATGGGTTTCCACCTCATCAAGCAATGAAAGAGCCTGAGGGTGTTCAGGTGCGAGTTTCAGCGCATCATTGAGCAAATTTTTTGCCACAGTCCAGTTGCTGGAACGCATCCACTTTTGAGCACTCTGGATTTTCAGTTCAATTTGTGATTCTTTTTCAATGAACTCAATTTGTTGCCTGGCCTCACTGTAAAACTTACTTTGTTCCGGTACCTGTTGAAATAATTGAATTGCCTGCTGGGAATCGGCGTTCTTCATGGCTGTTTGAGCCTGTTCCATTAAAATCTGATCCTGATGCTCTTTAATTCGTTGAAGTGCGTCCATCGCTTCAGGATGTTGAGGGGATAGAACCAGAATATCATCAACCCAACGTTGGGCTTCCTGCCATTGTCCTGCGATTTCAGCCGCATTGAGGCTGTCCAGTAAGGATGATAATTGGTTGTTGGTCAAGGTTGTTGCGGGAATAGGCAGAATGTCAGGAAGTTCATCCAGATGGTTACGGTATCTCCGGGCTGTTTCATTGGCGCCCGCTAATTGAAGTTTCCGAATATAATCTTTGGGATCTTCATGTGTGACTGTGGAAGATACCACCATTTTTTGCTCAGGTGTAACGGTCACAATATATTTTCCTGTTGGACTCACAGCCAGAGCATTGGCGTGCGCCAAAGCCAGTTTATTCAAAATCTGCCCATCTTTTTTGATAATATAAGCAGAAAATTCATTGGATTTATTCCTGGTTGTGATCACCATGATTTTATCGTCATAAACAGGATACAGTCCCAAAGCCTGCTCATCTTTCAGATTGGCTGAAATCTGATGGATTTTAATTCTACTTTTCACATGTCCCCATACAAGATTGTTTTCACTATCGAGGGACAGCAGAATATTTGGGCGCACAAAGTAAGCGCCAACGACAGGAAAATGATGATAATCAATTTCTGCCAGTTTGTCTGATTGATAGGGGGCGTAGGTTAGAATTCGGTTGTTATGGGGAAAGAACACGGCCAATAGTTGTTGTTCCGGAGAATAAGCAAATCCGGAAGCTGGCATTTCACTTTTTAAAATTACACGTGATTGCGGTGTGTTTGTCTGGAGTTCATGAAAATTCAAGTCATCAATCCACCTCAGTGATTTATCAGGAAAATTGAAAGACGGGCGGGCTATGTGGGATCCCTGATACTCAAAAACTTGATGACTAACTGGATCAACAGGCTGGGAAGAAACAGAAATCGCATCGATGTTCCATATCTGGATCTTGTTTTGATGAGCCAATACCAGTTGCTGTAGATAGGGAGCAAAAGTTAAAAACTGAAAATTTTCACCACGGGATTTGAAATGAGAAATTTCTTTAGCGGTTTGGCGATCATAAAGATATATTTCGGTCTTGCCATTGATGACCAGTCCTGCGGCTATAAGCGACTCATCATAGCTGATCGCAAGCGAAGCAGAAGCAGGTAATTTGATCTCCTGAACTGTCTGGAGAAAAGTTGTCGGGGTTTCCGCTGTTGTGGACATGGCCGATAACAAGCAAAGTCCAATAGCGGTAATCCATGAGAACACATATTTATTGAGAGACATAAGGCCATTGTTATGTACTGCTGAGAATGCGATCAAAATAAGCAATGGTGTGTTTCAAGCCCTCATCCAGAGAAACTATTGGTTCCCAGCCAAGTTCTTTTTTTGCGAGGGAAATATCAGGTTTCCTTCGCGTCGGGTCATCCTGACGCCGGTCAATTTGTTCAATCACAGATTTTGAATTGGTCAAGTTGATGACTTTTCGGGCCAATTCCATCATAGTGAATTCTCCAGGATTACCGATATTGACAGGTCCAGTAAAATTGTCCTTGTTCATCATGCGCATGATAACTTCTACCAGATCAGAAACATATGAAAAAGATCGAGTTTGTTCACCATCACCGTGAAGCACCAAAGGTTGCCCTTTCAAGGCGGCAACAATAAAATTACTGACGACCCTGCCATCTTCAAGATGCATACGTGGACCATAAGTGTTAAAAATACGGACAATTTTTGTATCCACATGATTTTGTCGATGATAATCCATCATAAGAGTTTCTGCGACTCTCTTCCCTTCGTCATAACAACTCCTGATTCCAATGGGATTGACAGACCCCCAGTAGTTTTCAGTTTGGGGATGGATTTCTGGATCTCCATAAATTTCTGATGTGGATGCTTGAAGTATCCTGGCTTTTACCCGTTTAGCGAGTCCAAGCATATTGATTGCACCCATGATGCTGGTTTTAATCGTTTTGACGGGATTGTATTGGTAATGTACGGGTGACGCCGGGCATGCAAAATTAAAGATCCAGTCAACTTCCAACAGAATTGGTTCAACCACATCATGACGAATCAGTTCAAATTGGGGGTTGTCGAGCAAGTGAGCGATGTTTCGTTTTTGTCCTGTGTAAAAATTATCCAGGCAAATCACTTCATGCCCATCGTCAATTAAGCGGTCACATAAAAATGATCCGATAAATCCCGCACCACCAGTGACTAATACGCGTTTCATAGTAAACCTTGAAAAATAGTTGAAAGATTAATCCGTTAATTCATTTACTGAGCCAACTCGTGTTGTAATTGCTATTTGCCAAGGAGGATCTTGAATAAATACAGATTAATGCTTGAAGTTGTTTCATTTTCAATAATGAAAAAACGGAAATATTCCGGAAGGTCAGACGACCTTGTCGATCTGTTGATGAAATGATTTTGGGAAAAGCAATGATCCATAGGCAAAAAAATCCACCATGCAGAGCTGTTTGCGATAGTTCATAGGCCTGATAATCAATTCTTCCGGAGTTCATCCAGGTTAAACCAGACGGTGTCCAGATCTTTATGAACCCGGTATACCCATGATTCTCCCCAGTAAAGATAACAACTGGTTTCTGCTTTGAGCAAATGCCACATGGCTTCTTCCATCTGATACTGTCGATGGGGATCTTGGAGTTTATCACCAAGGACCTCTTTGAGGTAATATAAAGTCGCGCTAGTGTCATGAATTCGTCTTAACGCGTCTTTTTGTGCTTCAGATCCAGTCCATTGGACAAAACCAATTCCACTATGTTCTCCAGTATTCCATGAGCCAGAATGAACACGCACTTCTCCCCACCAACCATGCTGATTGATGTATTCATGAATAAAAATCGGTTTGGCTGGTGCCGTTCCCAGACGCACATTGTTTAGAAACTCAAGGTAAAAAGAATTCCAGAAATTGGCGGAATTGGCTGCGTTTCTGAACCATTCTCCATTTTCTCCATCAGTGCAAGTTACCACCAACGACGGGAAATCACACCATTGGGTTCGTTCCTGGAGTTCATGGGCAAACCATTCATAATTCATCCCTGATTCCTGAGCCTTAGACAAATCACGATCCCGGACAACAACGATAATTTCATCCTGTCCATAACGGGCAATATGGGGACGATATCGTAATTCTTCCCATTTCATTGGATGAAGGGGTTCAACATGTTCGCAGTCCACCAGGACATATTGGTAGCCAAAATGTTTGAGCAACGGGATCATTTCCATACAAAAGCCCATTTCAGGGGGCCAAAATCCGGGGAAATAATTTCGGAAAAAAATATGTTTGGCCAGCCCGATCCATCTCAACAGATGCTCTTCACGGTCTTTGGAAGGAATAAGCGGAAGTACAGGGTGATAATAGGCATTTCCTAAAATTTGAATAATTTTTTCATTTTGAAGAAACCACAGAAGATCACCACATTTGATGGTGTTATACACAAGATCTTGAAATTGCCGATTCGCTAAAGTTTCCAACAAGGTACCGGACATTGCCAGATGCACACGGGCAACATCCTCGAAGGCCCATAAGGTCCTTGGGATACGATCCAGCGCATACAAAATATCTTTTGCTTCCCATGGCTGGTTTTCCCATAAATCTTCCAAGTTTCTAGTTGGTTGATGTAAATTAAGAACTAGTCCATGATAATGTTCCATAAAAGACCTTCCTTTTTACCTGGCGAAATGTTAATCATCCCAATGATTTGAAAAGCATCTAACTCTGACAATCACTATTTTTCAAACCAAAAATTTATAGTGCTGTTTATTAATTCACATAGTCTGAATGATTTGTGAGGTTTTATGTATATTGTCATGATTGCGTCTGAATGTGCTCCTGTTGCTAAAATTGGGGGTTTAGGTGATGTTGTGTATGGATTAAGCCGCGAAATGGAATTGCGAGGCAATACAGTCGAAATTATCCTGCCAAAATATGATTGCATACAATATGAACATATTGGGGAGATGAAAATTGATCACCAGGATCTTTGGGTTCCCTGGTATGATGGGGCCATACATTGTACAGTATGGAGTGGATATGTTCATGGTCGGAAATGTTATTTTATTGAACCTCATTCTTCGGACCATTTTTTTGATCGGGGTGCTTTTTATGGCTTTGCGGATGAGGCGATGAGATTTGCGTTTTTCAGCAAAGCATCCTTGGAGTTTCTCTTGAAATCAAATAAACGTCCTGACATCATTCATTGTCATGATTGGCAGACAGGATTGGTACCTGTCATGCTATTTGAAATCTATAAATATCATGGTTTGTCTAATCAAAGAGTTTGTTACACAATTCATAATTTCAAGCACCAGGGAATAGTCGGTTCTGAAATTTTACGGGCGACAGGTTTGAACCATGAAGCCTATTATTATGATTATGAGCGCCTCAGAGATAATTTTAATGCCAATGCAATCAATTTTATGAAGGGGGGAATTGTCTATTCCAATTTTATTACCACCGTATCTCCTCAGCATGCATGGGAATCTCAGTATACGGATCAGGGACACGGAATGGGCCACACTATTCATGTGCATCGTCACAAATTTGGCGGGATTCTAAACGGATTGGATTATGAAGTCTGGAATCCTGAAAGTGATCCGCATATTCCATTTCATTACTCAATGAACGATGTGGAACTAAAATATAAAAACAAGGAGGCATTGCGCCGAAGAATGATGCTGAAAGATGGTTACAAGCCGATTGTGGCGTATGTCGGTCGTCTGGATACTCAGAAGGGGGTTCATCTTATCAGGCATGGTGCCTTTTATTCCTTATGGAAAGGGGTTCAGTTTGTATTGCTGGGCGTGAGTCCTGAGTTGGGCATCAATGATCACTTCTGGCATCTCAAAACATATTTGAACGACAATCCCGACTGTCATTTTGAAATAGGGTTTGATGAGCAGTTGGCTCATTTGATATATGCGGGAGCTGATATGATCATTGTGCCCAGCATTTATGAACCCTGTGGCCTGACACAGATGATCGCACTGCGTTATGGCACGGTTCCTATTGTGCGAGCCGTTGGTGGATTGGTGGATACTGTGTTTGACAGGGATTATTCCTATAAGCAACCTGCGGAACGTAACGGCTATTTGTTTGAACATCCTGATTTTGAAGGGTTGGAATCAGCCCTGAACCGGGCTATTGGATTGTGGTATTCCTGCCCGGAAGACTTCAGATATCTGATGCAGAATGGGATGCGTTATGATTATTCATGGAATCATTCAGGTCAGCATTACCAGAATATTTATAATTATATATGTCACAAATAATCGTAGAGGAGGAAACCATGGCAGCTATTGAAGAATATGTAAATAACCTTCCTAATATATCAGGACAGGAATCATTGGTGGAAGCATCAATCCAGCAAAGTAGAGGCAAAAAGCTGTTTGTGGACAAGGCCGGGATGAATTTTGAGCATTTAAAAAGTGTATTTGCGGTAGCGCTTCATATGCAACAGCCTTTAATTCCTGCTGGAGGGAACGATCTCAAGACCGCTGAAATTATCAGTAACCTTAAATATATGATGGACAATCAGCATCTTGGCGATAATCATAATGCCCCTGTTTTTCAATGGTGCTACAAACGAATGGGCGAAATAATTCCACAACTGATTTCAGAAGGAAAAAAACCAAGAGTCATGCTTGAATATACAGGCGTCCTCTTTCATGGACTGAGGAATATGGGTGCGCATGATGTGATTGATGCCTTGAAAACAATTACATGTCGGCCTGAATATCAGGACTGTGTGGAATGGTTGGGATGCCCATGGGGACATGCCGTGGCTCCTTCGACTCCTGTCCAGGATTTTCGTCTGCATGTAAAAGCCTGGCAGCATCATTTTGCCGCCATTTTTGGTTTTGAAGCATTGGAACGGGTAAGAGGGTTTTCTCCTTCGGAAATGGCTCTGCCCAATCATCCTGATGTGGCCTATGAATTTGTGAAAACGCTCAAGGATTGTGGGTATCAATGGGTTCTGGTTCAGGAGCATACTGTAGAAATGGCAGAAAATGGAGGGGGTATTCAACAGAAACATCTTCCACATCAACTTGTTTGTAAAAATTCAAAAGGTGATTCTGCCAGTATCATCGCCATCATCAAAACACAGGGGAGTGACACCAAACTGGTTGCGCAAATGCAACCTTATTATGAGGCAAAAAGCCTGAATCAATGGCAGTTGTGCGGCAAATCAATTCCTCCACTGGTTACTCAGATTGCGGATGGTGAAAATGGGGGGGTGATGATGAATGAGTTTCCATCAAAGTATATTGAGGTGATCCGGGAATGTTCCCATTCACAGGTTCCGGCAATGAACGTGAGTGAATATCTGGAATATTTATTCGGGATGGGGATTAAAGAACAGGACTTACCCAAAATCCAACCGGTGATGCAACATCATATCTGGGCACGTTTTACCCCTGGTAATGGTGCCGACCGCCTAAGAGAGGTGATTGAAGCATTGAAAAAAGAGGACCAGCGGTTTCATATGGATGGTGGAAGCTGGACCAATAATATTTCATGGGTACATGGATATGACAATGTGTTGGGGCCTATGGAGCAGGTGAGTTCTCTCTTTTTTGAAAAAGTATTGAAAACTTCAGTTTCCACCAATTCTCATGCCTATCGAAATGCCCTGTTTCATTTGTTGTCCTCGCAAACCAGTTGTTATCGATATTGGGGACAGGGACTATGGACAGACTATGGACAGGAAATTTGCAGAAGGGCTATTGAGATCCTGAATCATGATTTCTGAAAGGCTGTGACAGGAAGTTTTTTTTCAAAAATAACGCAATTCCCTTTTTCGTTCCATCGCAGAGAGTCTGTCATGGAACGGACTAAATAAAGCCCTTTTCCAGAACTGGCCAGTAGAATTGTCGGATCTGTGAGGTCTGGTAATTTTGAGGTGTTAAATCCGTTGCCTTCATCTTCAATCTCAAATACAAATCGATCGCTCATTAAAAGATATCGAATCAAGACCTTTTTGTTTGCGTACTCTGGTAGCAGTTCCCGTTCTTTTTTTAAGCGGTTATATTCATCCCAGTTGTCTTCTTTGACTTGAGATGACAATCCGAAATTTCCATGCATGATCGCATTCGTAATGCATTCCGTCAGACATAACACCAAATTGAAATCATGCATCTTGTAGCATTTGATCAAGGGCTCAATCCTGGCTTCAAAGTATGCAATAATGCGATAAGCCAGATTCATTTGACTGGGAATTTCCATTTGAGTCTGATCCTGGATCAAATAATTAATGGCATTATGAACCAGTTTTTTTCCATTGATTTTATCGGAAACTTTTTCAAGGGAATCAGCGAGAGCTTTGATTTTGAAAGGTTTGAGAATAAAATCTTCAGCACCCAGTTTAAGGGCTTCTATGGAAAGGTTGATGTCCCCGTGACCTGTGATGAACATGACTGATAAATCAGCATAGTCCTGTCGGAGTTTTTTGATAAACTCAATACCACTCATGACAGGCATTTTAATATCTGTAAGTACCAGCTCTACTGTATCCGTTTGAAGATACTTAAGTCCTTCCATAGCATTTCCTGCCTGAATTACATGATGATGATAACGATCAGTCAATGCTGTTGCCAGCATTTGACGAAAGCTGTCTTCATCATCAACAAGCAGAATCTTCATTCTTCACCTCTTGTGAAGATCAGTCCGTTATCCAGTGTGTCGAAGATACTCAAGATTTTATCAAGGCCCAGCATATTGAGAATCCGGGATGTTTTATTATTAAGCTGGCAAAGTGCATATTTTTTGTTGGAATCCTTGGTTTTTTTAAACGCAAAAACAAGAACAGCGATTCCATTAGAATCAATGTTTGTCATTTCCTCACAATCCAGCAATATGCTTTTGATTGTAGAATCCTGAAGAATTTTGATTAAATATCCTTTAAATTCATCACCTTTTTCCAGAGCCAGATGCCCTTTGATTTTGACTACACAACAGTCATTATTCATATAATGTGAAACTTCAAATTCCATAAAACCTCCTGAGTATGAATAAGAATACATCTAGACTACAGAAAAATGAAAGCATCAGTCAAAATAATTCTCTCATGATCAATAAACTTTAGTTGATGGCTGAGAAAAAACATTGTTTTTCCGTTGGAAATGACAACTCTCCGCAGGTTTATAATTAACTTGTGAACCTAAAATATGTTGAGTAAGTTCTGGTTTCAAGGGGTTTAATAAAATAACGTATTAACATATTGTAATTGTTTATTATTAAAAATGTTAAATGTTTTTTTTGAGGAGTCTCTGGTGAAGGAGTATCACAAAATAAATGAATAAAAAATTGTAAGTGATATGCAATAAAGAGGGGGGCCTGATGCTAGAGGCACTCAATCCTATAATTTTCTAAAAAGGAACGCAATGAAAGGGCGATGGTTGTTAGCGGGGGTTATTTTATTGAGTCAGGTTTTTGTCTTAGCGGCTCAGGAAAAACTGGATGATGGTTTATATGCTAAAATGGAAACAGGCAAAGGCCTGATTTTGATAAGATTGTTCTATGAAAAAGCACCCATGACCGTTGCTAACTTTATCGGCTTGGCTGAAGGTAAAAAAGCATGGATTGATCCCATCAATGGCGAATCCAAAAATACAAAATTTTATGATGGTCTTACATTTCATCGTGTCGTGAAGGATTTTGTGATTCAGGGGGGGGATCCTTTAGGCAATGGAAGTGGTGGTCCAGGGTATCAGTTTGGGGATGAGTTCAATGAGGATCTCAAACACGACAAGCCGGGAATTCTATCAATGGCTAATGCCGGACCTGGTACAAATGGAAGTCAGTTTTTCATCACACACAAGGCGACGCCATGGCTGGACAACCGACATTCTGTTTTTGGTGAGGTTGTACAGGGAATGGATGTGGTGCTGAAGATTGAACAAGGTGATTTGATTAAATCGGTGACGATTCTCAGGGAAGGAAGCAAGGCCAAGGCCTTTGATATAGCGGAAATTGATAAAAAGGCACAAAAAGACGCAGAAAAACAGGCGGAAGCCAACAAAAAAACACTTCCCTCTTTTTCCGGTGTGATTGACCCGCAAAGAGTTCCATCCGCAGAACAGACCGAGGTGGATGAAGTGGCGCTGGACATGCTTGTGATTACCTATAAAGGTGCTAAAACACCTAAGCCACATATATATTATGATAAAGCCGGGGCCTTGGACGTCTCAAAAAAATTAGTTCAACTGGCTCGGCAAAAAAATGGAGATTTCCGTGATCTTATCCAGAAATTTTCGGACTTACCCCAACAAACTACGGTTCCTGTATTGAAAAAGTCCGACCCTCAATTGCCCGCGTTTCTGCATACTGCGTTTCGATTGAAAGAAGGACAGGTGAGTGATCCCATTGATAGTCCAATGGGGTATTTGCTTTTTAAAAGAATTCCGTTGGAATATGCAAATGCCAGTCATATCCTGATTTCTTATCAAGGTGCTGTGGGTTCAAAACAGAAACGTACCAAGGATGAAGCTATGGAGCGGGCTCGCCAGGTTCTAAAAGATGCGTTGGCAAAAAAAGATTTTGCGGAACTTGCCAAAACTTATTCTGATGGCCCAACAGCGCCGAATGGTGGTCAATTGGGAAAATTCGCAAGAGGTATGATGGTTCCTTCCTTTGAGGATGAAGTGTTTCGAACAAAATCAGGTGATGTCAGCGCCAATATTGTAGAAACTCCTTTTGGTTACCACATTATAAAAAGAGAGGAATGAAGTCTCTCTATCGGCGTATTGCTATTCTATTAGTACTTTTGTGCTGGGGGACTTCAGGATTAGGCAGTCCCGCGGAAAAAGGATTGTATGCCGAAATCAATACACCGCAAGGAACGATCTGGATTGAATTATTTTTTGAAACAGCCCCTGTTTGGGTTGCCAATTTTGTCGGGCTGATCAATGAGACTCCTTCATGGAAGCTTCATTTTCCAAAGTCTGCGGGAAAATACTCAGAATCTATCCAGTTTGATCGGGTAATTCCCGGCTTGTTTGCTCAGGCGGGAAGTTCCTGGAATCTTGGCTATGTGATCTCTCCTGGAACTCAGGAACCTTTGTATCAGGAAAGTGCTGGCATGTTGTCCATGATCAACCGTGGCTCTTATGTGGATCCCGGGCAATTCATAATCACTCATCAAGTCATTCCCAGATACGATGGAATCCATCCATTTTTTGGAAAAGTCATCGAGGGCCTGGATATCATTATAAAAATGAGGCAGGGAATGCCTGTCACAGGGATAAGGATTGTGCCTGTGGGCGACAGGGCGGGTTCTTTTGATCCAGAACAATATGGACAACATATTTTTTATCAAACGGCTCTCATTCAATCCGGGATAGATTCGGCTTATTTTGAAAAGCCGGTTGATCCAGCTAAGATTCCTTCTCCCAATCAGCAAGTGGTTGATAATGTTTCGCTGGAATTGCTGGTCGTTGGATATCAGTCTGATGCGAATTCCCCTCCGTTGAATCTTTCACGGGACCAGGCACAACACCTGGCAACTCAATTGACTGATGCCGGCCGACGAAAAGAAGTAGATTTTCAGGAATTGATTCTCAGGCATTCAACCTTACCTCAGCATAATATAATTCCTTCTCTTCAGTATTCAGATTCTCTTCCTAGTTTTTTGTATGATGCGTTTTCATTGAGACTTGGTCAGGTGAGTGCCCCGGTTGATTCTCCACTTGGATTTGTAATTTATAAAAGGGTATCTCCAGTAAATTTTGAGATAAATCAAATTTTGATCACTCATCGTCAAAGTGACCCGGTGCAATCCAGGAGTCGCATGGAAGCCTTGGAATTGGCTGGTCAGATATTGGAAGAAATCCAATCGACACAATATTACAAAATAAACAACGATGTTTTTTCTATTCTCCAGTCGGTAGAAATTCCCAGAGAATATTTAGCCCGCTTAAAAAGTCTGAATGGACGGAATTTTCGTAAAAAACATAAATTTTTATGTGCGGTTCGCCAGGCAATGTATCCAATATCTACAAAAGAATATTCAATTATTAAAAGTTTTTTAACGTCATTTCCTCAAGTAAAGGTGAGCGCAGAAAAATTGAAAGAATTGTCGGAAATGGATATCTCATCCCAGACCCTTGAGGCATTGATCATTAACAATGATCGTGTCTATTTAGATCAGAACCAGTTTTTTTGTGGACTTGCCGAAACGTTGGAGACACTGGAAAATGAACATTTCAGTATGCAGATTCTGGGTTATTCAGATTTTGGTGTTAAGTTCAAAATCACCCCAAGCACTCTTGAAAAAATTAAAAATAATAGTGGTTTTTATCAGCTCTTGGTGAATCTTGAAACAATGAGAGGTCAACAGTTTTTATCAGAAAACACACTGTTAGATGCAATTGAAAAACAGGTTGGAAATGAGATTAAAAACCGCTTTTCGATTATCGTATTACAACATGTGGAGCGAAAATTTGAGTTAACGGAAGATTCCATTGAACAGATTCAGGAATCTCATGATTTTGCAGGATTTCTTCAAAAATTGCGTTTTTTAGATAAAAAGGATTTTCAGAATAAGTATGATTTTGATGCTTCTTTAAGAACTGCTTTAGGACAGAACTCTGCGGATCGTTATAAGAAACTGATCTACAAACATGTTAAAAAAGTCTTTTCAATGTCGAGTACAATCATGTCCGCATTGGATGAATCTCTGTTCCCTGGTGATGTGGCTGTGGCGTTGAGTGCTCTTCAAGCACACAAATATTCCACAAAAAATGAATTATGGGCGACTATTCAAAAGATACTTGGAACTAATCCTTTATGGATGTATCAAAGTTTTTTTGAAACTTATATTGAGCATAAAATCTTTTTAAGAAGTACAGATCTTTCCAGAATGCAAAAAGGGCTTTCCTCAAAGCAGATAACAGAAAAATTATCTGGGGTTCTGAATCAGTTTTATAAAGGGCGCTATGCCTTTATAGGCGCGATAGAGAGAAGAATTGGAAAAGATGCGACAAATCGCTATAAAACGTTGCTGCTTAAAAAGGCCCAAACTAAAAATGGGTATAAGTTGACATCCACGATGCTTCAGGAAATTCTGAATAATCAGGATTTCGATACTATCATTGGGAAACTTCAACCAATTATGGATATGGAGTTCGATGGAGATATTGCCTTTGAACAAACTATTTCTCAGTATCTTGATGCGGAATCGCTGCAAAACTACAGACCTTTGTTGAAGGAATATACTGAATCCTACTTCAAACTTTCAGATGGTTTGTTCAGTGATATTAAAAAAATACCTGATAAAGAACAGTTTTTCAAAAAACTGGCGGCAATCATCAATCAGGAGTACACCTCTAAAACTGCGTTAGTTTCAACGGTTCAGGCATCATTAGGACCATACTTGTTTTTGTGGTATAAAAATGTTTTTGATGAATCTGTTCAAACCATTTACAGAATAAATTCTGATGTGATTGAACAAATTGCGAAGGATGGTGATTTTGACAGGATTCTTCAGGGGGTGAAAAAAGTGGAAGGTATTCCTTTTGCGACTTTGGCTTTATTTAAGGATGCTCTGGTAAATATGATAGGGGTTGAAGCGACTGAACGATATATAGACCTCTTGGCTCAACAAGCATCAATACCCGTTCCATTGATTCTTTCTTCCACATCAATGCGTAGCATCCAGAAAGAAGGGGATACCGATGTTTTGTTAAACAAATTGAAGTTGTTGATGGATCAAACATTTAAAAGTTCGACGGAATTGGCTGAAACTCTGACTGAAACTCTGGGGCATAGTATGGCAACATGCTATTCCTCATTAGTGCGGGATTATTCTCATTATGGCTTTGCTGAACTTGCTCAAAAATACTCAGAAGCTTTATCATCAGTTCAGGGAGGTCAATTGGGAATGATATCACAAGGTATGTTGATGCCTGAAATGGAAAATGAAATTTTGCGTCTGGAATCGGAGGAAATAAGTGATATTATTGAATCAAACACAGGGTTTCATATCATTAAAAGACTTCGATAATTAAGCATAAAGGCCTTATGACACGAACTCCAGATACCGCCGCAATTGTAGTGATAGGGAACGAAATACTTTCCGGGAAGGTAAAAGACAGCAATTCCTATTATCTATGTCAGGAATTACGATTTCTGGGTGTGGATGTGCATAGAATCCTGACAGTACCGGATGAGATTGATTTAGTAGGGAAACTTGTCAAGGAGTATGCACAACAATTCACGTGGGTGTTTACCAGTGGTGGAATTGGCCCAACTCATGATGACATCACCATTGAGTCGATTGCGAAAGCGTTTGGGGTGGCAACAGAAGAGTCGCCACGTTTGGCTCAACTGATCAGAGATTATTACAAAGATCAATGCACCCCGGCTCATTTGCGGATGGCAAAGATCCCTAAAGGGGCACAGTTGCTGGAATATGAAACGCTTTCTGCTCCTCAACTCCAGTTTCATAATATAATTATTTTTCCAGGTATTCCTGAGTTATTGCGAGAGCGTTTCAATGGGATCAAGGAAATGTTTCGTCAAGATCCAATTTTTTTACGTGAAATCTTCATGAAAATTGATGAAAGCCTGATTTCAGAATTATTGGATAAAACCATGATGAATTATCCTGCATTGTTGTTAGGGTCTTATCCCACGTTATGGCGTAAGGATTACACCTTGAAATTGACTCTTGAATCAAGGGAAAAATCATATTTACAGGAAGCTTTTGATTATCTCATGGACCATCTTCCTAAAGATAAAATGGTTCAATTTTAGAATAACCTTTACTGGCGGGTAAGCTATGACTCCCAAACAATTGGCTGAACATTTTCGTCGTCGTCTGCCTCTGATTCATGTTGTCCTGGATGGATGGGGAATTGGGGAACAGAATGAAACCAACGCAATGTATCATGCAAAAATCCCTGTAATGAATAATCTGATGAAACAGTTTCCCAACACACAATTATTTGCACATGGCAAGTATGTAGGTTTGCCAAGCGAAACAGATCTTGGTGGGTCAGAAGTCGGACATCTGACTATGGGGGCTGGAATGGTTTTGGAACAAGGTCCCTCTTTGATTCAGAATATGATTGAATCAGGTGAATTCAACAATAGTCCAGTTCTGAATAAAATGATCCAGAACTGCTTATCTCACCAGACACCGCTACATCTCCTGGGATTGTTATCGGATGGCAATATTCATAGCCACATAAGTCATTTTATCGCCATTATCAAACATGCCTTCAATAGTGGTGTCAAACAACTTTATGTCCATGCTCTGCTGGATGGCCGAGATGTCGCTATTCAGTCAGCTACGGATTATACGCAGGTTCTGGAGCAATTGTTTCATGAACTTAAATCCCAGAGACCTGAAGTGGATTATGCGTTTGCCAGTGGGGGCGGCAGGGAAGCCGTCACAATGGATAGAGATGAAAACTGGAAAAGCGTTGAAGCTGGTTGGAATCTGCATATTCGAGGGAAGAGTGACCATTATTTTGAGTCAATGGATCAGGCGATTTCTTTTTTTAGAGAGCAGGACCCTAACATAATAGATCAGGCCTTGCCCGGTTTTGTGATCACTCGGAATGGAAAACCAATAGGTCCGATTCAAGATAATCATTCATTAATTTTTGTGAATTTTCGGGCGGATCGGGCGATTGAGTTTACAAGAGCTGTTGTTGATGATGATTTTAAGCATTTTGATCGTTCACCTCGTCCCAAAATAGAATTTGCTGGCATGATGATTTATGACCAGGACACTCAAACTCCAGAAAATTTTATTGTTGGATCTGTGTCAGTTGAATCTCCATTTGGAAAAAGAATCCTTGAACACAATAAAATGCAGTTCAGATTGACTGAAACTCAAAAATTTCCTCATGTTACTTTTTTCTTTAATGGTGGCTATCGTGAACCGTTAGACAGAAAAAAAGAGACATACCACTTGATTGAATCTGATAAAATTCCTTCGTTTGATCTAAAACCTCAAATGAAGGCCATGGAAATTGCGGATCAGGCTGTAAAGTATATACTGTCAGATCAATATGACTATGGATTGATTAATTTTGCCAATGCCGACATGGTCGGGCATTCAGGTAATTTGGAAGCCGCTATCAAGGCGGTTGAATTAGTTGATATTCAACTGTCAAAAATTATAAAAGCCATTGAACAAAAAAATGGTTTGCTTGTCGTTACCGCAGATCATGGAAATGCGGATCAGATGAAATCATTCAATAAAAAGAAACAGTGCTGGGAACCAAACACCAAACATTCACTCAATCCAGTACCATTCATTATTTATGATCCGCTGTATGATAGCAGTTATAAACTGAAACCCCTAAACCATGAAACCCAATTGAATTTGAGTAATATAGCCGCAACAAATTTTATTCTTATGGGAGAAGAACATCCATCGGATATCAATGAGTCTTTATTTGATTTCAGTTGATTTTGATAAACCTGATTGAAAGTTGATTTATGAAAAATATTGTATGCATTGGTGCCGGGTACGTTGGTGGTCCCACCATGGCTGTGATTGCGGAACATTGTTCAGCATATAAAATCACAGTAGTAGACATCAATCAGAATCGAATTGATCGTTGGAATTCGCCTAATCTTCCAATTTATGAACCTGGTTTGCAGGAAGTTGTAGAAAAACAACGTGGTAAAAATCTGTTTTTCAGTACGGATGTTGCCGGGGCATTGACCGAGGCGGATATTGTATTTGTTGCCACGAATACTCCTACCAAAACATTCGGAGAAGGTGCTGGCAGAGGTGCTGACCTGCAATATTGGGAAAAAACTGCCAGATCCATTTTACAAAATGCCAGAAAACCCTATGTGATTGTGGTTGAAAAAAGCACACTTCCTGTTCGTGCCGCCGCCGCAATGGCCAGGATCTTACAATCAGGAGCCAGCAATACCAGATTTGAAGTGATTTCAAATCCGGAGTTTTTAGCGGAAGGCACAGCAATCATTGATTTAAAAAAACCTGATCGGGTGTTGATCGGAGGGCGAGAAAATCAGGAAGGAATCAATGCCTGCCAAGCTGTTGCCCAAATATATGCCCATTGGGTACCTCAAGAGCGTATTCTTATGACCAACGTATGGAGCAGTGAGCTTTCCAAGTTGGTGGCCAATGCCATGCTTGCTCAAAGAATATCATCCATTAACAGCATTTCTGCTTTATGCGAACAAACTCAGGCTGATATTAGTGAAGTTAGCAAGGCCATTGGTATGGATCAACGCATTGGACCACGTTTTCTGGAAGCCAGTGTGGGGTTTGGTGGATCCTGTTTTCGGAAGGATATTTTACATCTGGCATATTTGGCCGATTACTATGGCTTGCCGGAAGTCGGTCGTTATTGGGAACATGTGGTATTGATGAATGATTATCAGATCAATCGATTTTTCAGAAATATTCTGATTAATATGTTCAATACTCTGGCAAGTAAGAAAATTGCTGTTTTTGGCTTCGCTTTTAAACCCGACACAGGTGACACTCGGGATACTCCCGCATTGCCTGTATGTATGAAACTTTTGGAAGAGAAAGCAGTGGTTCATGTGCATGATCCGCAGGCCTTGGAAAATGCAAAGGAGGAACTGAAGGATATCACTGGGGAAATATATTTTGAATCAGATCCCTATCAAGCGGTGGAAGGTGCTCATGCAATCGCGTTAGTGACCCATTGGAAAGAATATCGGGTTTTGGATTATGAGCGGATTTTTAAATTGATGGCCAAACCCGCGTTTATTTTTGATGGTAGAAATCATCTGGACCATCAGGCACTTTATGACATTGGATTTAATGTGTTTCCTATTGGGAAATCTCCTCTTAAGCATTTTTAAGGAAAAATCATGGCAATTTTTGAAGAAAATCTGAAAAAACTTCCAGAAATAGATCAAATAGTTATCATTCGAGTGTATGATCAAAATGATCAGCTTGTCTCAATTATTCCAAATCTGAAAGGCTTTCAGGGGGCGTTGAAAATTTTCAATCACATTGTCAATGCTCAAGGGCAGATTGGTTTGGAAGAAGCCAAGGAGGGAATTCGATTATTTGGAGAACATGTTGATGCCGCCAGACAAAACCCGGAAAAGCATCCTAATTTAAATCTATTATTGACATTGGAGTCGAATAATTTTTTAAAACTTAAAAAAGTTGAGAGTTCTGTCAAAAAATTGATTGAAATTATGTCCACACGTTCAGGATCTTCAGAAGATTGTGATGTGTTTATCGAACTAATGAACAAAGGCCTGTTAAGAGCCGCAGAAAAAATTCGTGGCATTTGGCAGCCACAAACTTATGTGATTGATGGTATTCTGAATTATTTCAGTAGCCACTCCAATCACCGGATTCATGAAAAATATTGGGATAAAATTCCTTTGAAAACCACAAAATACAGTGATGAAGACTTTGATGAAAGCGGAGTGCGATACGCTCCCGGATCCATTGTCAGAACGGGCGCTTATATCGGGCCTCAAACCGTGATCATGAACATGGCTTTTGTGAACATCGGGGCATATATTGCAGGAAAAGGAGTGATGATCGATGGTGCTTCCCGGGTTGCTTCGTGTGCTCAAATCGGAGAAGGCGTCAAATTTGGCGCAGGCTCCGGAATTGAAGGCGTGTTGGAACCAGCGGGGAGATTGCCTTCAATTGTTGAAAATGGCGCCAAAATTGGCGCAATGTGTGAGGTTGCGGGAATCATTGGCGAAGGGGCGATCGTTGCCAGTGGGGTTGTCATGGCATCCGGGAAAAAAATTCTGGATCAGGATACAGGTAAAATTGTCCCTCCCTATCCATGTGTCGTTGGTGATAAAACATTTTTATTGCCGGTGATTCCTCCTTATCGTCTGGCTGTCGGGGGTGTGATGATGAGTGAAGATGGAAAATGGGGAACAGATGCGGTAATTCTGAAACCAGGTGATCTAAGAGATTCAACAACAATACGCCATTTTGAGAAACAAGGTATTTTGTATCAATAAAATTATTATCCGGGTCCATGTCTGCTGTATTACAACGAGCAAAAACTACATTTGCCATAGAAATTGAAGGTCTTCAGGACATGATGGAACGACTGGATCATGCGTTTGAAGATGCGGTGGAACTGTTATATGGTTGCCAAGGTAAGGTCATTATTACCGGAATGGGGAAAAGCGGGTTGATCGGTCGCAAAATTGCGGCGACTTTGACCAGCACAGGGACACCTTCCATTTTTTTACATCCTGCGGAAAGTATTCATGGAGATATGGGTGTCATTGGCCCCAATGATACAGTAATGGCAATTTCCTTCAGTGGTGAAACCGCGGAATTAGTTCCAATTTTGGGGCATGTTCAGGCTGCCGGAGTACCTTTGATTGGTGTGACTGGAAATGCGAATTCCGCATTGGCTCGTCATGCCTCTGTGTTTCTCAATATCGCTGTTCAGAAAGAGGCCTGTCCTTTGGGGCTTTCGCCGACAACCAGCAGTACCGTGACCTTGGCATTGGGGGATGCGTTAGCCATGTGCTTGCTGGAAAAAAGAAATTTTAAGTCAGAAAATTTCGCTGTTTTTCACCCTGGTGGCAGTCTGGGCAAAAAATTGACAATCTGTGTCAAAGATGTAATGGTCACAAGCCAGTTGCCTTTTGTGGTAGATACCATGCTGATGCGAGACGCGTTGGAAGAACTTTCAGAAAAAAACTTGGGAATCCTGGTGGTTGTTGACAAGTCTGGCCGATTGCAGGGCGTATTCACTGTGGGTGATTTGATGCGTCTGGTGAAACAGCAATTCAATTTTCTGGATAACAAAATAAGCCAGTATATGGTTCCCCATCCCAAAATTATTTCCAGAAATGATCTTGCGGCAAAAGCATTGCATATAATGGAAACCCATTCCATCACTTGTCTGATTGTGGCGGATTCTGATAATATACCTGTTGGAATTATTCAGATTTACCATATTCTCCGGGCTGGAGTTTATTAGGTGATAACGTACCTGAACTTTTAATCAATAACCTGTTTTATCATCCGATCATGAGTAACCTGAAGCAATTGATTGAGGAGTTACAGCATCCGGACGAAGGTATTCGCAGAATGGCCTGTGAAGATTTGGGTTATTTACGGGATGCTGACGCAATTCAGCCCTTATCACTGTCCTTGTCCGATAGCTCACGTGCTGTTTCTGAAGCGGCCGCGGAATCATTAATCATGATTGGTACGGAGGAAGTGGTTAACGCAATGTCTCCGCTGATGGGGAGTCCTGAGATTTCTGTTAGAAATTATGCCCGGGAAATTTTGTCAGACTTAGGTGAAATTTCTGTAGACGCACTCCTGAAAGAACTCAAAAATCCAGATCGGGATGTCAGAAAATTTGCTATTGACGCATTAGATCATATCAATAGTAAACGTTGTATACCCGCCTTATTGGATGCCATAAATGATGAAGATGTGAATATCTCTTATGTGGCGGCTGAAATGCTGGGCCGTCTGGGAGATGAAAATGTGATTCCATATTTGCAGTCTCACATGGCCGATATTCCATGGATGAAGGGCGCATGCCTGCGCGCTCTTGGTGAAATTGGAACACCATCAGCTCATGAGATTGTGACTCAGGTACTGGATTCAGAAGAAGATCCTCTTGTTTTATTATCCGGTATTCAGGCACTGGGGCGGATCGCTTCCCCCAAAAGTATTTCTGTTCTTATAAAATTTCTCAAAGAAAAACCCCAATTGTTTGCGGAAGAAATCGTTGTTTCTCTGGAAAAAATTCTTGCGGAGAACAGGGATGTTCATGTGATTGATTACCTTGATGATTTATCGATTGAACCATTGTACAATGTAGCACTTCAGGGTGAGTCTTCCATAAGAATAAAAGCGGTTCAACTGATTGGTCAGATGCGATCTCAACACTCGATTCCTTTTTTAACACAGCTTTTTTTTGATGAGGATGGCGAGATTCGAAAATCAGCTTTGAAAGCTATGGTTGATATTTATCCAGTGGATATTAGTCCTGTCCTTAAAATTCTGGACAATCCTGAGGCGCCCATGACCGCCAAGGCAAATGCACTAGATGGATTGGGGCGTCTGAAAAAACAGGAGAGTGTTTCCTGGATATTAAAATTTTTAGAATCTGACCATATCACACTCCAGCGAGTTGCTCTGGATGCTTTGTTTCTTCCAGTCAGTGATGAAACAAAACAGTATCTGGCACGTATGTTGACATCGCCCATTGATGAAATTATAGAACACACCCTGACAGCCATTCAACGGCTTGATATTCCCGAATTAGAACAGCAAGTGATTGAATGTCTGGGGCACCGTTCTCAGGAAGTGTGTGAGGCGGCTAATGCTGCCTTGCTTGGAATAATCAAACAAAAGAAGACCGCCTACGCCTATCCATATCTGCGTTATTTTGATGCCCGAGAACGGCATCTGGCCTATAAATCATTTGGAAATCCTAGCGAAATATCACACGATGAGATGCTCAACCGTTTACAGGAGGGACTGAGCAGACCTGAAATCAATATCAAAAAAATCGCGATAAAAGGGATCGCCAATCTTGATCTTGATCATGCTGTCAAATGGCTCGAGCCATTATTAAAAGATCCCATTCAGGAAATTGTATTATCTGTGATTCAGATTTATGGTCATCTTGGAACAGACCATTGCAGACAGATTTTGGAAAACATGCTTGAAGTTGATTCACCCGTTAATCTTAAATCGGCGATCATTGACGCGTTGGGCGAAATCAGAAATCCTGCCTCTGTTTCCTGTATTGTATCAAATTGGAATTCGGAAGATATGGCGGTAAAATTTCATATTTTAAAAGCACTTAAGATGATTGGCAGTTCAGAAGCCTCTGAGGGGCTTAAAACAATATATTCGGAGGAAGAAAACGATGATATTCTGGAAGTGATTGAAGATCTCCTTAATTCTCTGGATAATGGGGTTTAGCAGAATGACTCTTTCGATGAAAGGAAATGAATGTCTCGCATTATAATGGCTTTAGATCAAGGTACCACCAGTTCCAGAACAATCTTGTTTGATGAACGGGGAAAGATTATCGCGTCTGATTCCGCTCCCTTGACGTGTTATTATCCTCAATCAGGTTGGGTTGAGCAAAAACCAGAAGAAATTTGGGACTCTCAAAAGCAGACTATTGAGGGGGTGCTTAGGAAACAGAATTTAAAAATGAAAGATATCACAGCGATCGGGATCACTAATCAGCGAGAAACCGTAATCGCGTGGGACAGAAAAACCGGAAAATCGGTGGGGCACGCAATTGTTTGGCAGTGTCGCCGTACCGCTAACTATTGTGATCAATTGAAACGTGAGGGATTCGATGAGGTATTAAAACGAAAAACCGGATTGGTGACCGATGCCTATTTTTCTGGAACAAAGATGCGGTGGATCCTTCAAAATAATCCGGATGCCAGGCAACTGGCAGAAAAAGGCGATTTGTTATTTGGGACAGTAGATTCCTGGTTGGTATGGAACCTGACAGGAGGAAAAAAACACATCACAGACGTGAGTAATGCCTCCAGAACCCTCGTGTTTAATATCGAAAAACTGGAATGGGATGAAGAAATTCTGAATAAGTTTGAAATTCCAAAATCCAGTTTGCCCCAGGTCATGGCTTCGAGCGAAGTGATGGCTCATACGGATGAAACCCAGTGGGGGGCCTCCGTTCCAATTGCTGGTATTGCAGGCGATCAACAAGCATCTCTATTCGGTCAAGCCTGTTTTGAGTCTGGAACCGCAAAAAATACTTATGGAACTGGATGTTTCATGCTCATGAACACCGGGCATCAGTTGACTATTTCACAGCATGGACTGTTGACAACAATTGCATGGAAGATTGGGAACAAAGTAACGTATGCACTGGAAGGATCTGTTTTTATAGCAGGTGCTCTGATTCAGTGGCTACGTGATGGTTTACAACTGTTTAACGACGCAAAAGAAACCGAAGAAATGGCTCGATCTGTTGATTCCAGCGGAGGGGTATTTGTGGTACCTGCATTTGTGGGATTAGGTGCTCCGCATTGGGACCCCTATGCCCGGGGAACCATCGTTGGATTGAGTCGAAATACCAACAAAAACCATTTGGTCCGTGCAGGCCTGGAAGCAATTGCGTTTCAATCCTATGATGTTCTGAAAAGCATGGAAAAAGATACTGGAATGAAACTGAAAACACTCCGGGTAGATGGTGGTGCCTCAGCAAATAATTTTTTATGCCAGTTTCAGGCAGATATTCTGGGATTGATTGTCAGTCGCCCTGAAGTGGTCGAAACCACAGCCATGGGTGCCGCTTTTCTTGCCGGTCTCGCAACAGGTGTCTGGAAAAATCTGGATGACATTCGGTCAATGTGGAAAGAAGATCAGCAATTTAAACCCTCTCTGGTGGCATCCGATGTGCAACATTTTATTGAAGGATGGCAAAAAGCTGTAGGCCGTTCCAGGAACTGGATGAGCGATTGAACATTACGGTCAAATCCCCAGATAAGCCGCCTTGACTTGAGGGTTGTTCAGCAAGTTGGCGGCTGTATCCTGTAGAACAATTCTCCCTTGTTCCATGACATATCCCCGATGAGCTATTTTTAATGCCAGATTGGCATTTTGTTCTACCAGAAAGATGGTGGTTTTATGCTCTCTGTTGATTTTTTGAATGATTTCAAAAATATTTCGGACAATCATTGGGGCCAACCCTAAAGAAGGCTCATCCAGCAACAGCAAACGAGGACGGCTCATGAGTGCTCTTGAGATGGCAAGCATTTGCTGTTCACCACCGCTCAAGGTACCTCCAGGTTGTTTTTGTCTGTTTTTTAAAACAGGAAATAATTCAAAGACATATTCCAGATCAGATTTGATTCCAACTTTGTCCTTACGCAGGTAAGCGCCCATTTCCAGATTTTCTTTCACCGTGAAATCAGGGAAAATACGTCTTCCTTCAGGCACTTGACAAATTCCTTTTTTCACAATTTGATCAGGTTTCAAGTGGTGAATTGGCTGTGATTCAAAAAAAATTTCTCCTTTTTTAATGGGGACTAAACCGGAAATTGACATCAGTGTGGTTGTTTTTCCCGCGCCATTGGATCCGATCAATGTGATAATTTCCTCTGGAAAGATCTCCAGTGAAACGTCTCTGAGTGCATTGATATTGCCATAAAAGCTTTGGATATTGTTCAAGGTCAACATCAGTCTGTAATATCCTCTCCTAAATAGGCTCTGATAACCGCTGGATTTTTTTGAATTTCGCCGGGGGAACCTTCCGCGATTTTTTTTCCGTAGTCCAGAACATAAATTTTATCAGAAATATTCATCACCAGTTTCATGTCATGCTCAATGATCAGGATGGACAAGTGATATTGATTTCGAATTTGGACAATCAATTTGTCCAGATCACTGGTTTCTTGATGATTCATTCCCGCGGCCGGTTCGTCCAGAAGCAGCAACAATGGTTGCGTCGCAAGTGCCCGTGCTATTTCAAGACGTCTTTGTGCGGCATAGGGAAGGTTTTTTGCCATCACAGACGAATAGGTAGCAAGTCCTACTTCCTTTAGTAAATGATAAGAATTATGAATGACCTGCTGTTCCTCTGTCTTGAAATGTTTATTCCGAAATATTGCTGAAAAAATGCCACTGGTTGTTCGGCAATGAAAACCAACCATGACGTTTTCCAGAACAGTCATATTGGCGAATAGTCTGATGTTTTGAAAGGTGCGGGCTAAACCGGATTCTGTGACCTGATTGGGCTTCAAACCAATAATATTTTTAGGCGGTTGAGAGGGGGCGGTGATCCAGATATTGCCCCGGGTGGGATGATACATACCGGTAATGCAGTTGAACAAAGTTGTTTTACCTGCGCCATTCGGTCCTATGACCGCGACAATTTGTCCCAATCCCACTTCGAGATCAATATCGTCAATAGCTCGTAACCCACCAAATTCCATGATCAAGTTTTCAATGTTCAGCAGGGCGGTCATTTTATCCGTAATTCTGTTCTTCATGAAGTTCGTAACGTCGCCGGACATTGCTGATCAATCCTTCCGGTTTGAATACCATAACCACGACCATAGCGGCTCCGAATACCAGCATTCGGTAATCAGCCATAAATCTGAGATATTCTGGTATCAAAATTAGAAATAACGCGGCCAGAATAACTCCAGTAATGGAACCCATTCCTCCTAAAACAACAATACACAGGATGATTGCGGATTGCATGAACGTAAAACTGTGAGGATTTACAAAACTGTTCTTGGCAGCAAAAAAAACTCCAACGAATCCTGCCCAGCAGGCGCCAAGTGCGAAGGCCCTCAACTTGGTTCTGGTTGTATCAATTCCCATGGCTTGACAAGCCAGCTCATCCTCTCTTAAGGCAATCCATGCCCTGCCTATTCTGGAGTGGTCCAGTCGTTTAACGACAACAATGGTGACAGTGACCATCATCAGCATCAGGAGATACATATAAATGGCCACTTGTTCATATTCAATGTGTACTGGAAAATCAGGGGAAGGGATGCCTGACACTCCCTGAGGCCCTTTGGTGACTTCACTCCAGTTTTCCAGCACCAATCGGATAATTTCTCCAAATCCAAGTGTGACAATGGCCAGATAGTCTCCCCGTAGTCTCAAAACTGGAATGCCTAACAGAATGCCAGTCAATCCGGCAAGAATACCTCCAACCGGCAGAACGGCCCAAAATCCGAGTCCAAAATATTCATGGAAAAGCGCATAAGAATAGGCTCCAACCGCATAAAAGGCGACATATCCCAAATCCAGCAACCCAGCCAAACCAACCACAATATTCAATCCTAATCCTAAAACGACATACATCAGAGCGGTGGTCAGGATTGAAATTTGATAGGGTGAAAGGATCCATGGCAGAAAAATCAGGCCAGAGAGCAGTAAACAACTCATGATCGCAGGATGTTGGATCACTTGAAGTGCGAGGGGTTGAAAGGGTTTTTTAAGGGTGTTGATTGCTTCAAAAAAACGGGGGGATGGATGATGCTTCAATAAGCGCCATAGACAAGTGCCTGTAAAACTGTAAATGGTTACCCATAATAATTTATCCCACTGCCAGTCAATCAGCTCCTCAGCAACATCCACCTTGAGGACGACCAAAGGGAGGCACAGGAGTGATAACAGGCCAGAGATCAAAAGGCATTGCAGGATTTCCCAGAAAATTTTTTTCATGGCTCATTATTATGCATGAATCGTTGTTGAAAAATATTCTTATCGGTAGTGGGTTTTCCTTATAAAATCAAGTGCTGGTGAGCTTTGATACGATCTTTTTAAATTTATTTAAGAATAATAAACTCACTCGAGTGTTGTGTTTTGGATAATACATTGAAAAAATTGTGGTTTTTAAAGACGTCAATTTTATTGAAGCTAATATTTTTAGTGATGTACCGTTTCCACAACATCAAAGGGACTTCTGTATATGCCTGAAGAAAGGCAAAACACAACACTCGAATAATGATTTTTATCGGGTGCTTGCCCCTGGGGTTTTGCGTTACAACACGGATACGATTTCATTCCATCATCCACAGGAGGTTTTCCATGCTCAAACCCGGTGTTCGCAACATCGCTTATGGCGCGTCCGACTTTGAACGCATCCGTAACGAAAACCGTTATTACGTTGATAAAACCCGTTTCATTCCGATTCTGGAAGAAAACTTTTATCTGTTTTTCATCCGACCCCGCCGTTTTGGGAAATCGCTGTGGGTCTCGATTTTGGAGACCTATTACGACATCGCCAAGAAAGACAAATTTGATTCGTTTTTCAAGGGACTTTGGATTGGGGATCATCCTACCTCCGAACGCAATTCCTATCTGGTGCTGCCGTTCAATTTTTCTGCGGTACGGGCGGATGTGGAATATGTGGAACAAAGTTTT